>JBCBTL010000433.1:0-3279 GCA_039818705.1 Cyanobacteria bacterium J06639_1 | reverse complement strand
CGTCTCGAATTGCGCCCCACTCATGCAAAACTCTCCTCAACTACGTTGGCTGCGACTCTCATTTCGTGTCAGTTTGTGGCTCGCGCCTCTACAACCGCATATCGAGCGGTGCTCGCACAGCAAGAACAGCCTTTTCGTCAACCCAAGAAGACTGGGTCACCTTAAGAAGACTGACTCTCTTGCAGCCACGCGGTAATCGTATCGTGCATTCGTTGTTTGAAAATAGCGCGATCGAACTGACGAGCGTGTTCCACGATCGCTTCAGGGATAAAGCGATCGCTATTAGCTTCAAACTGCTTAACGGCATCTATCAGGGACTCGGGCGTTTGTTCGTCAAAAAACAAGCCGGTCTGATGTTCCACGACGGTTTCTAACGCGCCCCCTTTCCGAAATGCCAGCACGGGTCGTCCTGAAGCCATTGCTTCTAGCGGGACGATACCGAAATCTTCTTCGCCAGGGAAAATTAGGGCGCGACAGCGTGCAAAGCGATCGCGTATCGTGTCGAAGGGTTGCCGCCCTAAAAGCTCAACCGTTGGCCCAGCTTTTTCTCTCAGGGCTTCGAGTTCTTCACCTTGTCCGATAATGATTAACTTCTTTTGCAAGCGATTGAACGCCTCAATCGCAATGTCAACCCGTTTGTAGCGCACGAGCTGACCCACCATCAAGTAAAAATCCCCCACCTCATCGGCAGGAGTAAATGCAGTGGTTTCAACCGGAGGCGCAATGACATCGGCGTGCCGCCGATAGTGCTTCTGAATGCGTTTCGCAACGTGATGGGAGTTAGCAATAAAGCGATCAACCCGCGCCGCTGTGGCCTGATCCCACAATCGCAAATAGTGAATCAGCGGCGGCATGATCCAGCGAGTGATTCGTCCGGCTCCACGACGATAGTCAAAATACATATCCCACACGTAGCGCATGGGGGTGTGACAATAACAAACGTGCAAAGCGTCGGGATCGATCAACACTCCCTTGGCTGGTCCTGACTCGCTGCTGATCACTAAATCGTAATCGCGTAAATCGAGTTGTTCGAGCGCCACTGGCATCAGCGGTAAGTATTTTTGATAGTTACGTCTAGCATTTGGCAGTTTTTGAATAAAAGTTGTATGCACGGGATGCTTTTTGATCGTGTCCGAAATACCCTCAGGATTGTAAACATGCGTAAAAATATCAGCCTGAGGGAATAGTTCGCATAGCACTTCGATGACCTTTTCGCCCCCCCGCATGTTGACGAGCCAATAGTGAACGATCGCGACTTTCACCGCACTTTAACCGGGTTGACGACTGCTCGACTGCGCCTGAAACCGAGCGGGACTCGCGTCATTCAGAGGCAGGTGAAATGGATTGAATCAAAGAGAGACCGCGCTTGCGGCTCCACCACTGTAACTCGTACCGCCAACATTATTTTGCCCGAGCTAATTCGAGGACAGCGCGATCGCGCCTAGAAATCGCGCGCCAGATGCAACACCCCTGCCTAAAATAACTACATGTCTGAAGACACTTTTGCTTTTCACGCAGCCGCAGACTCTGTGACACCTGACGCTGTCCCGACTGCTGCCCCCGACCGCGATCTCATGCTGCGCCAGCTCCGCGATCGCGACCCTGCCACGCGTATGCGGGCCGCCCGCGCGTTTTGCGATATCGAAGATCCTCGTTCGATCGACGCGCTAGTCGATCTTTTGCAAGATGCATGTCCGCTCGCGCGGGTCAGTGCAGCCTACGCACTGGGGCGAAATACGGCTCCCCAGGTTGTCGATCCCCTCGTGCGCGCGCTCGACCGCGACTGGAACGGCTACGTACGCAAAGGCAGCGTGTGGGCTTTGGGGAACGCGAGGGATAGACGCGCTTTACCAGCCGTCTGCCAAGCTCTGCGACACGACATCTCAGCCGTGCGGCTGTGGGCAGCTAGTGCCTTGGGACAGATTGGTGGAGAAGAGGCGATCGCCCCCCTCATCGAAGGACTTCAGCAGGATCCTGTGGCGGCAATTCGCGGCAACTGTGCCTGGGCTTTGGGGCAGGTGTTGCCCGAACTATCCGTAGCCCATTCGGAACCTTCATCTGCTGGCGATCGCGGTAAGGCGCGGACTGCATTGATCGCGGCTCTGCACGAAGACGCAGATGATGGCGTTCGCGATGACGCGCGCGCAGCGCTGGAAAAATGGGGGGAGCCCGTGGGCTTGGCGGCGATCGCCGCCTGGGAAGACGAGCAGTATTGAACCGCACGAACTCACATTCATACCCTAGGGGAACGGGACTGCCGATGTACCACAACCGCACGACATCTCAATCGTCGCAGTCGAGTGCGGCTGAGTCTTCATTGGAGCTACTCGACGTTGTTCTGGGATGTTGCACGCTCCCGGTGGTGGCCGGACTGCTCGTCCACCAGCAGGTACAACAGTGGCTGGGAACGACTGCGGCTGACAGCTCGCAGGTTGTTTGGCAAGATCGGCGACTCCCCACCCTCGATCGCCCTCCTTCGCAGTCTGATATCGGGGGAGAGCAGTCTGATGCCGCTGCTAATCTTGATGCGGATCGCCAGAGGTCGCAGGAACCCGAATCGGATTGAGCGTGGCGATCGCGAATTTTGCGACCGCTTGAAGATGGCGCTAGCCATGCAGAAACCGGCCGCCCGCACCACCGGCAGCTTAGGATAGGCTAGGGTCGTGCGTGATGGCTTGCTGCGTCTGCATGGTTTGGGGATAGAGGCATGACCAAAAGCAAAATTTTGACGATTCTCGCGATCGCCGGTTCCGTGCTGGGATTGGTCGCGATCGCGGCGGTCGGACTCATGCTGGGCTACTCCTTTGGTGAAAAGGCGCTGGAAGAAGTGTCCCCGACCCCTGGCGATCCCGAAATTCGTCCTACGTCAGCCGACGAGCAGTCGCAAAGTAGCGTTCCAGAGCTCGATCGCGATACGTTGCTTTCGACCAATCTGGTTAAGACCCTCAACCCCACACCGCCGCCACGCATCGTCGAGCGTCCGTCCTTTAGCCGTCCCTCGCGCGTGCAGCGGCCGTTGCCCCGAGATGTTCCACCGCCGCCGCTGCCGGTTTTTGAAGAGCCTCGCGAGCGGCAAGAGCCGCCTCCCCTCCCGATCGCGCAGCAGCCCAGACCCCTGCCTACCCTGCCACCAGCTCCGGTGGCGACACCGCCGCCTCCCGCACCCGCACTTCCTCCAGAACCCGACCCGCCAACGAGTCAGCAAGGCACCGTGGCAATGCGGGTCACGTCTGCTAGCGTTCAAGGGGCGAATGTCGTCCTCAACGTGTCCGTGCAGAA
>JBCBTL010000432.1:0-3282 GCA_039818705.1 Cyanobacteria bacterium J06639_1 | reverse complement strand
GACAGCGTGCAATCCCCAACGATGGAAAATGGCGATCGCTTCTGCCGCGCGATCGGGTTCCACCACGAACAACATGCGCTCCTGCGATTCTGAAAGCAAATATTCATCCGGGCGCATCCCGCTTTCGCGCACGGGCACCAAGTCTAAGTCGAACTCGATACCGACGTTTCCATTCGCCGCCATCTCCGAAGTCGAGCAGGTAATCCCCGCTGCTCCCATGTCTTGAGCTGCGACGACGGCTCCAGTTTTGAAGGCTTCCAAACACGCTTCAACCAGTGATTTCTCCAGAAACGGATCGCCTACCTGCACGGCAGGTCGATCTTGCTCGGATTCGTCGGTCAGTTCCGAACTGGCAAAACTCGCTCCGCCCATGCCGTCGCGCCCCGTGGTCGACCCGACGTACAGCACGGCATTGCCAATGCCCGAAGCCCCCGACTTCACGATCTCCTCGGTTTCCATCAACCCCAAGGCCATCGCGTTCACGAGGGGATTGCCGGAATAAATTGGGTCGAATTCGACTTCGCCGCCCACCGTAGGCACGCCGAAGCAATTGCCATAATGCGCGATGCCGCTGACGACTCCTGAAAACAAGCGACGATTGCGGCGATCGTCGAGCGGGCCGAATCTGAGCGAATTTAACGCCGCAATGGGACGCGCCCCCATCGTGAAAATATCTCGGAGAATGCCGCCGACTCCCGTTGCCGCCCCTTGAAACGGCTCGACTGCTGACGGGTGATTGTGGGATTCAATTTTGAAAACTAAGCGATCGCCATCCCCTAAATCCACAACCCCTGCATTCTCGCCAGGGCCGACCAAAATGCGATCGCCTGTCGTGGGAAATTGCTTGAGCAACGGGCGCGAGTTTTTGTAACAGCAATGCTCCGACCACATCACCCCGAACATGGCGAGTTCGTTGCGATTTGGCGCGCGCCCCAGGCGATCGACGATCTCGTCGTATTCGTCTCGTTTGAGACCGTGGGTTTCCAATAGGCTTAGCGTGTCGCGATCGAGGTCGGGCGAGCTGGTAGCAGTCACGAGCGCATTCCGTAATCGAGCCTCCCTATTTTACGAGGCCGAGTCAGTTCGCGGATTACAAATTCACAGATCGGACATTCATGGCTTAAAAACTGTAATCTCCGAGGCGAATTTCTTCGGCAAATTTTTCGCTCACCATGGCTTTGAGTTCGTCGTCGTAGTAGTCGCGATAGTGACCGCGTTTGGAGGCATTTCGTTTGGGGAGAGACACGCGATCGATGCCGAGGCGATCGCACAGAACCTTGAAGTCTTCATCAATCCGCTCGAAACGGATCAGAAAATCTAAGTCGTTGTCGAGGTTTCTGACTCCAATCGAACCTTTTCGGCCGATCCCCGCCCAAAATTTTTCCAAGATTTTATCCGGAAGCGATCGCTCGCAAATGTAATAACGCAGAGGGCGAACTTTTCGGATAATGCGAATGAAGGTGTCTCGATCCCATTCGCTATTGCCTCTGTGAGTTCTATGGGGAGAAAAACAGAAAGAAATGAGTTTGTCCCAGGGATTCCGGATGGTCGCGAACTTGTACAGCGATCGATAAGCTTCGGGCTCGATGACATGTTGATAGTGAGAGAGATTCGAGTGTTTTTCGATATCATACTTTCGACTGCGGAGGTCGAAATTTTGCACTCCATCCATATAGTCAGATCTCAGAAAGATCTCATCTTCTGAATACTGTTTGAGAATGCCTTGAATGCTATTTCCACCCGTTTTTGGAACGTGGACGAATAGGAACTTTTTTTCGAGCGAAATCATGATTTTACTGCGCGCCGATAATTAAGAAAATCTGGATCAGGCACTCACCGGGGCAGACGATTGCGATGCTTTGTACGCTGCCCAACTGCCGAAGTGGGAAATGTCAGGCCACTGGTGCTGCTCGACCAGTTGATAGGGATAAAGCATCGCAGGAATTTCTTCGCCTGTGTCCAGAATGACCGTCAAAAGCTGCTTGTCCGACGGTTCGTTGGACAGCAAATATTCGTAGTGCTCGTAGGTCAGCTCGCAGACTTCGCCCTGCAAAGCCACGCCCCCTTCGGCTACTTCGTAAACGCCGGGATACCAGTCGTCTCCGACCGCGTGCATTCGGTATTTTGGCTGAGTCTGCACCGTCGCGATATGGCGAATGCCACCCGTATGGCGGCGATGCAGATAGTTGGTGTCGGACAGGTCGCCGAAGAAGAAATGCTTGAGTCGAATCCCCGCGATCGCCATAAAGCCCCGTGCGCGTCCTGCTGATCGATACGTAATTCATTTATACCTATCTCTAGCGCCGAACGGGTCAAATGGCTCCCATTCGGCAGTGTGATGCTTCCAAATTCGCGGTCGGCTCCGCGATCGCTACTCGATAGTCATGTCGGCGGGCATCAAATCTAACGCGGTGGCCTCGGCGTGGAAGCGGCCGCTCTGGCCGAATATGCTCCAGCGCGCCTCGCGATCGCCGTCTCGGTAGCTCTCAATGCGACCGCGTAAAGGAACCACCGCCACCGTTTCGGACTGATAGGTGGCGTACTCGCCCAGATAATCGCTGGGTGTGGGGGGAATTTCGCTGGTGCTGTCGATTTGAAGTTGGAAAACACGATCGCGATCGTTCACCGAGGCGCGCACGCGTTCTGTGGCAGCACTTTCTTCGACCATGCCGTAAGGCTGTTCTGCGACTCGCAGCGATACCCGCGCGGGTTCGACCTGCTCGCCCAATACGAGTGCCTGGCTGGGGACTGCCATCAACCACACTCCTAGCGCGATCGCCGCACCTGCAAGCCAGCGCTTCGCGCTTCCGAACTGCCAGCAATCCATCGAAGTTCCGCGCATGTCCAACCTCATAGCCACACGAAACTAGTGTAGCGACCTCATCCCAACGCAGACATTCAGACGCAGACAAGTACCGTGCTAGACTGAGCGGCAACTTAGCGCTAATGACAGTTCTTCAGCAGGTACCGCCATGAGCATCTTCGGCATGGGTCTTCCCGAAATGGCCGTCATCGGAGCGATCGCTGTCGTTGTTTTCGGCCCCAAAAAGCTGCCGGAATTGGGCAGCTCCATCGGCAAAGCTTTAAAAGGATTTAAGGACGAGATGCAAGATAGCAGCTCCGAGGCAACGGCAGCGGCTACGACTGAGGCTGAAGCGCCTGCGTCCGAATCGACCGCTCAGTAATCGCTTCCTAAGGCTCTGCTACGCCCCGAGATTCCGTTAACTCTCGGGAGGCACCTAGCTACCGAATCCTGTCATCTCTTAAAAACCTATTGATATC
>JBCBTL010000431.1:0-3291 GCA_039818705.1 Cyanobacteria bacterium J06639_1 | reverse complement strand
GCGATCGTGACCACCACGGTACAGCCGAACGTGACGGTCGTTCCCTATCTCAGCTTTGAAGACAGTCCGTTCCGGTCTTTCTCGGGTAGCAATCCCAACGTGGCGTATTTCGAGCTGGAAACGTTTGAGGATGGCTCGTTCGACGTACCGGGCGTGACTGCGTCTGCTGGCCGAGTGAGTTCGCCCGAAAACGTTGAATCCGTTGATTCCGTCGATGGAGATGACGGTGCGATCGACGGTTCGGGATTGCAGGGACGTTCGTTCACTGCTCTGGACGGGACGACGGGCATCGAGTTTTCGTTTGATGCAGGCACGCTAGGCCAGCTCCCCGATTTCGTCGGCATCGTGTGGACGGATGGCGAAGGGATGGTCACCCTGGATGCGTTCGATGCGGCGGGGATGTTGATGGGAACGTCGGGGCCGCTGGACATCGCGGATGGATTCGACAATGGCACGACAGCGGAGGATCGATTCATCGGTCTGACCTCCACAAACGGCGGCATTGCGTCGATTCGGATTCGCAACACGGCTGGCGGCATTGAAGTCGATCACCTGCAATACGGCGCGTTTGTCGATTGATCGATCGCTACTACCGCTCGACGCCACTGCCGCTCGATCGCTACTGCAGCGCAACGAGCGGCTTATCGTCCAGCAAGATGCGACCGCTGAGCAAGTCTTCAACCGTGACGCAGAGCCGCCGCTCTGAATCGACTTGAAATAAAAGGCGCAGGCGATCGCTCCCCGGCTGTCCCACCGGATCGAGGGTAGCGAGGGTTTGCTGTCCGGGACTGTCGTTGAGGGCGCGGGCAGACTGCGTTTCAGTGTTGATTCCCGACCGCGATCGCGCCACGAGCTGACCGTTTTCAAAAAACACGTCGGCACCTTCGTCAGCGCGCCCTAGCTCTCCCACGATGAGTTCCACGCGCTCCTGGTTGGGAGCCGATGCCCCCAAAATTAGCTCGACCGGCTGGGGCAGCGGGTAAGGCAACCCCGCCTGGATGAGGGGATGCCAGTCGTGGCAGTTCAGCTGGTGATTCCAGTAGCGCACGCCGTAGCTGTGATAAAGGAAATCCCGCACTTCCAAATTGCGCTTGAGCTGCAAGGCTCCCAATGCCACAGAGGACAAGGGACGGTCGGTGAAGACGCGATCGCGATCGAACTGCGTTTCCAGCCAGGCTCGAATGGCCGGAACTCGACACGTTCCCCCCACGGCCACTACAGCTTCAATCGCTTCGCGATCGATGCCCCGCTGCTGCGCTTGCACGAGGGTTCGCTGCAAAGCAGTTTCGAGGCGGTCGAACAAACCGCGATCGCGCATGAGCGTTTCAAACTCATCCTGCGAGGCGCTGAGTTCGAGGCTGACAAACGTTTCGTCGTCAAAATAGACTTCTTTGGCGGTTTCGCACTCGGAAAGCTGGATTTTGACTCGCTCGGCCAACCGGACGACGAGTCGGTTAATCTCGATGCCGTGTTGCTGACTCCATTGTTCGGCCAGCCAGCGATCGATATCCGCTCCGCCGAGAGTTTGAGCGGCTTTGGCGATCGCCTGAACGTTGGCCTGCTGCTGGCGCTTCTCGCTGAGGGCTTTGGAACCCCAGCGCACGATCGCTCCCCAGGCGTTCCCCGTTCGTTGGGTGCGGGGCACGGGCTGGACGAGAGACAGATCCAGCGTGCCGCCGCCGAAATCCACCACCAAAATGTGACGCGATCGCTCGATGCCGTAATCCAACGCTGCCGCCGTGGGTTCGTCCAGCAGTTGCAGGCGATCGATGCCCAAACTCGCTCCCGTGCGGCTGAGCCACTGTCGATAGGCTTCAAAACTGTCCACCGGAGCCGTCATCACCCACGTCGTCTCGGCGGCATCGCCCAGGTGCGACCGCGTTGCCGCCACCACCGCTTGCAAAAACCACTGTCCGGCTAGCTCTGGGGTCACCGCCACTCCATCCAGCTCCGGAACGAACCCCTGAACTTCAGCCCCGATGCCCCGCTTGAACAGATTGAAAAAACGCGGATCTCGTTTGGAATCGAGACCGCGATCGCTCACGGCTTGTCCGACCCGTACTCGTCCTTGCCGCGCGTCCTCGACGTAGATCTGAGTGGGAATCAAAGGGGGATTGGTGCCGTCGGTTCGACTCAGTTCCGGTAGTGCCAGCACGCAGGGGTCGACATTCTCTCCCCAATACGCCACGACGGTGTTGCTCGTGCCAAAATCCAGCGCCAGCATCGCGATCGCTCGTCCTCAATGTGCCTCAACTGTGGCTGGAGTGTAGCAGATGGGAGTCTCACAGGTCTCAGAACGCAGTTCGAGTGCCAATGGTAGTCAGCCCACTTCGAGCGATAAGGGCTAAAAGCACCTCTTCTCTGAAAAGCCCGTGCAGTCAGTCTTTCAGATTACCTGCCCAGAACGCTGACTATACGACTAGCGGTTCACCCTCAGCTTGAAAGCGATCGCACAAAAAGTCGATCGCGCGTCTGACCCTTAGCGGTAAGTGACGATGGCTAGGATAGACAATCCAGGTGTTACGCTCGCGATCCCAAAACTCTTCCAATATTGGCACCAGTTTCCCACTGTCTAGTCCCTGAGCTACATTGACCCGAGGCAAATAAACAATACCCAGACCTGCGATCGCTGCTGCCTGCAAAACCGCCCCATTGTTACTCACCCACGGCCCTGAAATGATAAAACTGGGCGCGTTGCCTATGCCGATGTCTTCATTGGTGGCACCCAAACCAAGGATGCCTTTGGCGTACCCAACCAAGGTAAACTCTACGATCTAAGACATCTCTTCGTGTTTGAAATCGACGAAACAGGCAAAATTATCCGCGTCGTTAGCTTCTGGGATAATGCTGACTGGTATCGACAGCTCGGAAAAACGAGTCTGGCTTAGCTCGGCGTTGAAGATAATCGTGTCAGGTTTGCTAACCTGAGTGCCTTTCTCTCTTGCGCCCTCTCGTGCAATCTATTCCACCATGACCCAACTACGGGAGATCTCGATCGTGACTACCCCTAGAATCCTGATTGTGCTCACATCCCACAAAGAACTGGGCGATACAGGCAAACCCACTGGCTTTTGGTTGGAAGAATTTGCTGCCCCCTATTATGTTTTTGTTGACGCAGGTGCAGTTGTTACTCTGGCATCTATTCAAGGTGGTCAGCCTCCCATCGACCCCAAGAGTCACCAAGAAGATGCCCAAACCGAGACGACCAAACGGTTTTTGGCAGACGAAAAAGCACAAGACGCACTGTCCAAAACCATTCCCGTCAGCGAAGCTAACGCGGGCGACTATGAT
>JBCBTL010000430.1:0-3306 GCA_039818705.1 Cyanobacteria bacterium J06639_1 | reverse complement strand
CCTGTTCTATCTCGATACGGGAACGACAATCATCCGCCTCGATGCTGTTGGCTATCTTTGGAAAGAGTTAGGGACTTCCTGTATTCACCTCACGAAAACACATCAAGCTGTGAAGCTCTTTCGAGAGGTCATCGAACTGGTTTCGCCTGAAGCTATTTTAATCACGGAAACCAACGTACCAAACCGAGAAAATTTAACCTATTTTGGCAATCGTAATGAAGCTCACATGATTTATAACTTCAGCCTTCCTCCCCTTATCGTCAATGCGCTTCTGCAAGGGAAATCCGACCACCTTAAGACCTGGATGATGTCTATGCCTCCAGCACCTTTGGGGTGTGCCTACCTCAATTTTACGGCTTCCCATGATGGCATTGGAATGCGACCGACAGAGGGACTTTTAGATACAGAAGAGTACGAGACATTTTTACAGTGTATGAAGCAGTTTGGTGGTGAAATCAGTATGCGCAGCCGTCCGGATGGAACGGAAAGCCCTTACGAAGTGAATATCTCCCTTTTCGATGCCATGAAGGGAACGGCTAAGGGAGAAGATAAATGGCAAGTGCAACGTTTCGTCTGTTCCCAGACCATTATGATGTCACTTGAAGGTATTCCAGCGTTCTATATTCACAGCTTGCTGGCAACACCCAACGATCGCGATTCGGTTCGGCGCACTGGCCGCAATCGTTCGATCAATCGCCACCAGTGGAACTACTCAAAATTACTCGAAACGCTTGAAAACTCAGAGTCTGTCAATGCGGTGGTCTTCCGCGAACTATCTCGACTGATTCAGATTCGGCGCCGTCAAGCTGCATTTCATCCCAATGCCACTCAATACACGTTGCACTTAAAGCGATCGCTCTTTGCCTTCTGGCGACAAAGCATGACCCGCGATCAAAGCATCTTTTCTATTCACAATTTAACCGCACGGACTCAAAAGTTTAAGCTTCGCGAACTTAACCTCATTGATGCGGAACCCTGGTTCGACCTAATTAGTGAAACGGCGATCAATTTCTCGGTTGATGACTATACATTAAAGCCCTATCAATCAGCTTGGATTACCAACAAGCTTGAAAACCTAGGCTAAATCTCCTCTGTATTGTCCAACTCGACAGCCTCGTAAAATCGACCTAGAAAATCCGGAAATGCGCTTTGAATGCGTTCCCAACAATGAATGAAAGGAGTCTCCATTGGATTAGCCAAGAATGCATCTCCCGCAGCCATAATGCTTTCAGCAAAGAGTTCGACGGCTAGCTCCTCTTCATGACGGTCGAACTTCAATGCGTTGACGATCGCATCGTTCTGGTAGACAGCGACTTTATCTAAGGCAGTGCGATAGTAAGTTGCCTTAATCGTTCGGAATGTTTCTTTGGTAAGGATGTGGCCTTGCGTTGCTAACTTCCGGTAGAGCGCTTTGGTAATATCCACGCTCATTTTCGCAAGGCCAGCGCTACGTTCGTGCTCTGAAAGTGACTTGTGTTTATGGTCGTAGATATCTAAAATTTCAGCCTGACAAATGCGATGAGGAGCGTGGTTTCTTTGGATTTCAGATAACACCCCGACCTCTAATCCCCAATCAGTAGGAATGCGCAATCCTGGGATGATGTGCGAGAGCAACGCAAACTCTCCCGATAATGGGTACCGAAAACTATCTAGATAATCGAGATATTCAGTTGCCCCAAGCGTCTGTTTCATGGCTCGCAGCAGCGGTGTAATCAGCAATCGGGTGACTCGTCCTTTGAGTCGTTGGCCGCTAATTCGAGCGTAATAGCCTTTGCAGAACCGGTAGTCGAAGACTGGATTTGCCACAGGATAGAGCAATCGCGCCAACAGACTGCGATCGTAGGTTGTAATATCGCAATCGTGCAGAGCGAGAGCATCACTGCGCTGGGAGGCCATCATGTAGCCCAAACAATACCAAACATTGCGGCCTTTTCCGGGTTCGCGAGGAGCTAGCTCTAGATCTGCTAATTCGCGGTCGAGGGCAAGTAGCCGGGGGCCATCATTCCATAAAATTCGATAGTGTTGCGGCAACTTTGAAAAGTAATCGCGAGCGTGAAGCCATTCCTCCCGGCTCGCTCGATCTAAGCCAATGACAACTTCTGATAAGTAGGGAACTTTCTGGAGTTCGTGAAGGATATTGAGCAAGGCTTCAGACTGTAACTCTGAATAGAGCGCCGGAAGAATGAGACCGAGACGACGATATTTTGAGAAGTGAAGCAGATCGGTTTCTAATTCTTCCGTCGATCGCTTCGTCAAATTGTGGAGAGTGGCGATCGCGCCGTGCTGGTAAAAGTCAGCCATTGGTCTTTAAACCCCAAGTTCAACTCACACTAACCCGTCCGGGGACTCGTCAATTGACGTGCCAGATACAACGATACGCTGCGTAACCTGCCTAGATACCGAGCTCGCGCGCGATCGCCGTTACAGCCTCGGCCCATCCCGACGGCCCTACCTGCTCGGGTTGACGCAAATCTCGAACTCCCGTCGCCGTGAAAGCGGGTCGGTGCGGATTCGAGATGAGAACCCCAATATCGGCCACGCGCAGCATCGATAGGTCGTTAGGGCTATCGCCCAGAGCAACGACGATCCACTCTACGTCGGGGAAAACTCGTTCGTACCTTGCGATCAGCCACTGTAGTGCAGCACCTTTATCGGTGCGAGCTGTCACGTGTCTAAATCGTCCGCCGCGCGTATTTTGGAGCCCCATCGTTTCAACGCGGGCGACGAACTCATCATAAGCAGCTTCATTATCTTCCCATAGCAAAGGTTCGGAACCCATCCGCTGCTTGGCCGCCACGGCAGATTGCAGCGCTAACCCCGTCATGCGAGCGACTTCTTCAGCACTCAGATCGCTAAAGCCGCGAAATCGATATCCGTGCCGATCGCGCAGGTCATGCAATTTAGCTACTAGCTCTTTGTAGGGTAGACCGAATCGTTTGATTTCATCATCAGACAGTTGTTTGGGGCGATCGAGCTGCCCCGCAGGAATGATAGCCGCCGCGCCATTTTCAACAATAAAGGGAGCGTGAATTCCCATTGATGCGCGTAATTGGCGCTGTTCCGACAAGGTTTTACTAGAATTAAAAACGATCGGACAATCGCGAGATTGAAGAGTGGCGATTGCAGCAAGTGCTGGTTCGTACGTGTAGTTTTGATGGTCGAGTAACGTGGCATCGAGATCGGTAGAAATCAGCAGTTTCTTCATCAATTCTTCCGAATATGCGCGTCTTTCATTTCAGATTCTCGCATCGAAATGAGATCGCACTCGTACGACTTGGATTGCGGCTGGTGCGGCTTGGGGAAGTT
>JBCBTL010000429.1:0-3308 GCA_039818705.1 Cyanobacteria bacterium J06639_1 | reverse complement strand
CCCCCCAATAGCTCCCCCATCAGCGAAGGCAACCCCAAGCGGCGGAACAGCTCTCCCCCCAATAAGGCGGTGAGGTACACCAACGCCAAATCGAGAATCACGACCGCCAGCGACAGGCGATCTTCCCCGACGGCACTTGCCAGCGTAACGACCGAAAATCCCATCCTGCGTAACGACTCCGTGCGATGCTCGTGAGGTCTCGACCGCGTTGCTTTGATGTTGAACTGTTATTCAGATGGAGGGGAATGCTTGTCTTTTGCATTCAGGCGATCGCGCACCCGTTCGACTAATTTTTCTTGACGCTTGGCTTCCCAGCGAAATAAAGCGATCGCCCCCGCAATCACCCCAATTTGAATGCCCAAATTCGGCAGCGACTGCGCCAGTTCCCGTCCGGCCAACACTCGAAAGAAGAAGACCACGCCGCCGAGACCGCCCGAAATTCCCGCACCGGCGTAAAGAAACTGTCGAATTTTGCGATACGGGGCAGCTAGCTCGGCAGTGAGCCGAACTCGGTCGTCAAAAGAGAGCGAACTGGGCTTGCGAGGTGGCATGAGAACGGTCGATCCCGAGCGCGGGCTAGCGGTGGCGACAGCTTGAATACGAACACCTCAAGGATGAGATGTCCGATCTCTCCCCGCGTGACAGAAGCGTTCGTCGCACGATGCGCCCGTGAAGATGGCTTTAGTGTATCAATCAGCGGTTTCAAGCGCGGCGAGAATGCGATCGCCCATCTCTTTACAGCCCACTAAGGTCGTTCCTTCCGAGGCAATATCGCCCGTCCGATAGCCCGCATCTAATACGGACTGTACAGCCGCTTCGATGCGATCGGCAGCAGCAGGGCGATCGAGGGAATAGCGCAGCATCATCGCCCCCGAAAGCACCTGCGCGATCGGGTTAGCCTTATCCTGTCCGGCAATGTCGGGAGCCGAGCCGTGGACGGGTTCGTACATCCCCGGCCCGTCAGCTCCTAAAGAGGCTGACGGCAACATGCCGATCGAGCCGGTCAGCATGGCGGCAATGTCCGACAAAATATCGCCGAATAAATTCCCCGTCACGATCGTGTCGAACTGCTTCGGCCAGCGCACGAGCTGCATGGCGGCGTTATCGACATACAAATGCGACAGTTCGATATCGGGATAGTGGGTCGCCATCGTCATCACCCGCGATCGCCACAGTTGCGATACGTCCAGCACGTTAGCTTTATCTACCGAACACAGCTTTTTGCCCCGCTTGCCCGCAATCTCGAAAGCAACTTTGGCAATGCGATCGACCTCATCTTCGCGGTAGGCCATCGTATTCACCCCCCGCTGCGTCCCGTCCGACTGGCTGAGGACACCTTTGGGCTGACCGAAATAAATCCCCCCGGTCAGCTCCCGCACCACCATCAAATCGATGCCTGCAACAACTTCTCGCTTGAGCGATGAAGCGTCCACGAGCTGCGGGAAAATTTGCGCCGGTCGCAGATTGGCAAATAAACCCAATCCACCTCGCAGCCCTAATAAAGCTTGCTCGGGTCGGAGATTGGCCGGGAGCGTGTCGTACTGATAATCCCCCACCGCAGCCAGGAAGACGGCATCACTTTGGCGACACTTTTCTAATGTTTCTTCCGGTAGGGGATGACCGGTGGCGGCGATCGCCACCCCACCCGCCAGCGCCTCTTGCCACGTCCAGGAAAATCCCTCTTGCGCTGCCACCGCTTCCAGCACCGACTTGGCGACAGCAATAATTTCGGGGCCGATGCCGTCTCCAGGCAGCAGAGTAATGGTGTAGGAGGTGGAAGCAGTCATGAACGCGGGGGAGTACAGGCCATTTTGAAGCCTACCGCAGGACGGGGCGCGCCAACGGGATCGCGGGAATGATGACAAATCGGTTTCAAAACGCAACTGAGATTGACGCGCCCTGACTTTATGAAGAAACGCGATCGCTTTTTACGAAACCTCAGCAATACTGCACATAACGTGAGCTTGAAATCTAAAGAAAATCTGTGTTTGCTGATACACTCGGGGGCACGAGCTGCAAGCAGCCGCGTCTAGGTCGCTCTTAGCAGCCGATCGCATTCGCAAAGGAGCAAGACCGTGAATATCTCCAAAACGTTGTTGTTCAAAGGCAAGCTCATTCGCTTTCAACTACAAGCCAACGTCTACGGCACTTACTGGCAAATACTCGACGAGTTTGGCACTGTACTGAAAGAAGGCCAAGTCGATTTCCGCTTCGTGCCGCGCATAGACGACCCCACCATTCCCCACTCGATCCTGGACGAGCAAATGCAGCGCTACATGCAAGCGGCGTAAACAGCGATCGCGCTTCAAGCCAAGTGCGATCGAGTCTAGGGCGTGTCATCAGTTGAGCCAAACGATCGAGGCCACCAGGTAAAAGGCTTTTAGAAAGTTGCACGCCCTCTTGTCATGGCGAGTCGCTATCCCTCGATACCGCTGCGACTCCAGTGACTACCGAGTGTGAACCACTCAGAAGTCGCCAAAACGTTCGGGTAAATCTCGCCGAGGGATGCCGGTACGAAAGCCCCGTAGAGGACAGCTTCGACGAACAGTCGGTTGTCTTTGGCAGTGCTACCGACGTTTCCTTCACGCTCAGGGAGTAGGGGGTTGAAGCGCTGCCATTGGTCATCTCTCAAACTATATCGACGCATTAGGCACTCTCCAGGTAGCACTATGAAGCTATGTCAAACGAGCTGATGCAACGCCCTAGACCTATATGGAACTATTGAAAGTGCTCAAAGCTTCTGATGTCTGAAGACACATCACGGTGGAGATCATCATACTGATGGATACAGCCCACTATCTGAGCCGCAGCTTTTGCCACCACATCCATTTTGCTTTCCTCTCGCTACCATCCGTTTTTCTCCGTTATGACTGACTTGGAAAAAGAGGAGTAGCTGAGGCGATCGCTCTACAAACTTTTTAGTGCGCTCGCGCGATTATCCATCTATTAACTTATGACTCAAACTGAGGAAAAAACATGCAGAAGCTTACCATCACAGCCGATATTTTTGCGAAATCCGATCGGATCGAGCTAGTGAAATCCGAACTGGAAAAATTAGTCCCCATCACGCGGAAAGAAACAGGTTGCATTCAATACGACCTCCATCAAGACAACGAAAATCCAGCTCACTTCCTGTTTTACGAAACCTGGGAGTCTCGCGAACTTTGGCAAACTCACATGAACGCGCCACACCTTGCAGCCTATGCAGAAGCGACAGAAGGAGCTATCGAAACATTTCAGCTCTACGAGATGACACGCATCCTCTGATAGCTCCTATGACAACGTCTCGCCCTCATAACCTGAGACAC
>JBCBTL010000428.1:0-3314 GCA_039818705.1 Cyanobacteria bacterium J06639_1 | reverse complement strand
GAAAGTAGCTTTGAACACATTTAGTTTGACATCATGTCTTTTTCAAGGTTACTCAGGGGCATATGCCGCTTTCTCCCTAAGCTGGAGTCAATCAATATTCATCAACTAGGGCAAAATCTATGCAGTTGACCATTGCACCACTCTCATGGAGTGAAAGCAAGACACACTTTTGAAAGAGGTGAACTCAGAAGTATGGCAGTCGCGATCGCCAAATGGACGTTAGATGACTACCACGCGATGGTGGATAGCGGGTTGTTGCGCGATCGCCATGTAGAACTTGTAGATGGAACGATTGTAGAAATGCCTCCCGAAGAGCTACTTCGCGCATCTCGGGCGGGGCGGGTTGCAAGGTATTTGAGACAGACGTTGGGCGATCTCGCAGCGGTTCACGAAGCCTACCCAGTGAAGTTGCCTCACGATGGGGAGCCACAGCTGGATATCGCGGTCGTCCGCGATCGTGATTACGTGCAATTTGAGCGTGTGCTGCTTGCGCTTACCGCTGGAGTAAAGCTTTTGTTTTTTTGGGGCGTTCAATCGGAGATTCCATCACGTCCACGAGCACCAAACTCAACTCAGAACTAGGATCGCGCAAGCGAGTCTTGCCCGGCAGTTGACACTGACCGCTCAGTTCGAGCGCCTCTTCCACTCGACGGACGATGCGGCAAACCGTGGCTTCCGACACCTGCCAGGTTTGGGCGATGTGGAAGTAGGCGCGAGTGTCGCGCCAGTATTCGAGGGCAATCAGCAGTTGGTCTTCAACGCCAAAGCGCGGCTGCCCCCCTCATTGACCGCTGCGGGGGAGGTAGTGAACCAGGATGCGCGTCAGTTGTGCGAAGACTTGGGGGGGAGAGGCCGCAGTAGCGTCGAAAGTCGCTGTGGGCAAGCCTTTGTGGGCGAGAGTAGTCGATCGAGTAGAGTCGAAGGGTAGGATTCACCCTGCCTCAACCTGACTAGCTTTGCTACTCATGCAAGAGGTCTATTTTCGTGCTATCCGAGGTACACAGTTGGATTAGCAAACGAGAGCATTCCGAGATCGCTCGCAGCGTTCTGGCAAACCTGCATTTAGCTGTAACTATGACTCTGCTGGACGATGCCGACCTGACATTATTGATTCACATGCTTCGCGCCCTCCCGGATGGAATGGAACGCTTGCCGACGCCTCCGTAGTTCGGACTGCTGAGAAGCTGCGATCGCCCGTGCGGACGTTAGATTATCGAGATCTCGCTCGCTTCAAATTCCTTACCTTTTGGACTCCCGCTCCCTAGCACTAAGACTCGGGAGAAGCAGCGGTAGCGATCGCGTTTCCCTCTAAGTCAATAGGTAGACCCGTGTTGTTGTTGAGGTCGTACTGGCCGCTGTTGGCGATCGCGTTGCCTTGCAGGGTGGGGCGGGCGTTGTTGGTAACGACGATGCCATCGCGGGTGCTATTGGCGATCGCGTTGTCTTGGAGGGTTGGGCGAGCGTCGCCAGAGATGACTAAGCCGTATTGGTTATCCCGGAGGTCGTTGCCCGTAACGGTGGGACTGGACATATCGCCGATCGCCATGCCGTAACCACTGCTGCGGATGGTGTTGTTGATAAAGATGCCGCCGCTGTTGCGGGTGTAAGACGCACCGTTGCCGCCGTTGTTGACGAACACATTGTCTCGAATGTCGGGAGCTGCATCTCCAGCCACGAACACGCCTTCTCGATGATTGTCAGCAAACGTGTTGCGGGAAATATCTGCCGTACCCACTTCGATCCACACCCCCGTGCCGCGCAGATTGGGATTGCCCACGGTGAGTCCGGTAACGGTGGCGTTGTCCTTCGCCAAAATGGTCACGTCTTGACGCATCCACGAGGGACTGACGTACTTGCCGCCGCCGCGCACGAATACGCCCTCGCCGCGATCGCCAGGATTTCCCTCTAACGTCACGCCCGCCTTCACTTCTAATGGAAAGCGCTCATCCGACTCGTCAGTATACGTGCCAGGAGCCACGCGCACGGTATCGCCGTACTGGGCATTAGCTAGCGCGCGGGAAATTGTCGCGTAAGGAGAGCTGGCCGTGCCGTCGTTGCTGTCTCGACCGATCGCGCCATCGACGTGCAGCATTCTGGGTAGCGTTTGCGGGGGTTCGGAATCGGGATTGGCGCGGCGATCGCTTTGGGTCGGCAGCTCAGAGTCGGGACTGATTCCCGTGGCTGCGCCGGAAATTTGGATATTTGCAACGCGTCCTAGTCCGTGGGTGGCGCGGACGGATTGGCCTTGCTGAAAGGCATCGAGGGCTTTGCGATAAAGGCGCTCGCTCGCACTCAGCTCTCCGACTTCGCAATCGAGGAAATATTCGGCTTGCCTATCGAGAGTCGGCGCATCTGCTTTTTCTAACGATTTCCGCCGCGCTTCAATCTCGGAAAACTCAGGACGGGGAGGGGAGGCCGGCCACCACTCGCCGCGTACGTTGACGGCTTCGCCCTGCGCTGGCGGTTGCCCGTTGCGAATCGCTACCGTCCGGCTGGCAAAGGTTTCGACTCGGTCTTCCGGTTGGTTGTCGCGAGTGGTTCGATCGATGACGTAGCGGACTTGCCAGGCGTGGGTGCGTTTGGCGATCGCCGCCTCACAAGGCACGTCTCGACCAGCTACGCGGTCGGTTTGGATGTCGCCTGACTGAATGCGATCGAACAGGCCGCAACTGGTGAGGGTCGTCAAACTCAACGCCACGCCGATCTGACCGACGCGACCCATCCATCCCAACCGCTTCATGCTCGATACCTATCAAGACGAGACTCTACCTGCTAGTGTGACCGCTCGACCTCGGGCTTTCCAGGTGGACGGGTGCAGGAAGTCTTACCGGGAACCGCAAGCGATCGCTCGTTTCCGACTCACTCGGTCAATGCGAGGTGAGATTTGGTGAGAGCGCAAGGGAGTTGACCGAGAGCGATCGCCTTTTCCGCCGGGCATACTGAGCGTAACTTCTTCTACAAGCTACTATTCATGACGACTCCAGAGGTTGGAACGGTCTTGCGATCGCGCTACGTTCTCAACGAGCAACTAGGCCAGAATGCAACTCGGCAAACGTAGATAGCAAAAGATCGTGATGGCGATCGCATCGTTGTCGTGAAGATGTTGGCATTCAACCTCCAGCTTCAGTGGCAAGAGGTCAAGCTATTCGAGCGGGAAGCTCAGGCGCTACAACGATTGGAACATCCCTGCATTCCCAAATATCTCGATTACTTCACGATTGAAGGCAAGCCGGACTGGATGACGCTGGTGCAATCCTACGTGCCGGGGGAGTCATTGCAAGCGAAGTTAGATCGGGGCGAATCGTTTGAGGAAA
>JBCBTL010000427.1:0-3314 GCA_039818705.1 Cyanobacteria bacterium J06639_1 | reverse complement strand
CAGGATGGGGGTGTAGACGCGGTTGAGGGCGATCGCGATCGCGGCTTCTTCTTTGGGGGGTCTACCGCTGAAGGTGGTTAAGTAAATCGGATCGCGGCGGTGGGTAATGCAGTGAAACCGCACTAGGGGCGAGTCTTCCACGCCGCCGTAATAGCCCATGTGATCGCCACAGGGGCCATCCGGAAGCATTTCGCCGGGGGTGATGGTGCCTTCGAGAATGATTTCGGCATCGGCGGGCACATCTAAATCGAGGGTTTTGCAGCGAGTGAGCCGCACGCCTTCACCGCCGTACAGTCCCGCGAACAACCACTCCGATAAATCCACCGGAATCGGCGTGGCTGCGGCCATGATCAGCAATGGATCGATACCGAGGGCGATCGCGATCTCCAGCTTTTTCCCACGCTCGGCGGCTTTGCGTAAATGCCTGGCTCCACCGCGCACGGAAAGCCAATGAACGGTCATGGTGTTGTTCGACTGAAGCTGGAGGCGATAGACCCCAACGTTGGGGATGCCCGTTTCGCAGTCTTTCGTGAGGACGAGGCCGAGGGTGAGCACTCGACCCGCATCGCCAGGGTAAGGACGGATGAAGGGGATGCGGTTGAGGTCGATATCTTCGTCGCGAAGGACGACTTGCTGACAGGCCGGTAGGAGGTCGCGCGCGGGTTTGGCCTTCAGAACGTCGAAGAGGAGTTTACCGAAAGAAATTGCCTGCGAGAGTTTTTTGGGAGGTTTGGGCTGCTGCAGTTGGCTGAGCTTGCTGCCCAACGCTTCTAGCTCTTCAGGCCGCTCCATGTTCATCGACCAGCAGACGCGCTCGACCGTGCCCAACAGATTGACGGCTACGGGCATATCGGAGCCTTTGACGTTTTCGAACAAGAGGGCGGGGCCGCCAGCGGCCAGCATGCGATTGGCAATTTCGGCAATTTCCAAGTCGGGATCGACTTTGGCGCTGATGCGACGCAGTTGGCCGCGCTGCTCGACGAGGTTGATAAATCCGCGCAGATCCCGGGGCATGGCAAAAGTTAAGTTGTGTAACACTCTTCATTCTGCCCCATCGCTTTGTCGAACTCAAATTCGCAGCCAAGGGCGATCGCGTCTCGATCGAGTGTTCTCACCCGAGAGTCCAGCGCTACAGTCGAGGCAGTCAATCAAATCGCTCTCGTGCTGGATACATTTAAGCTTGCCGCGCAGATGCCTGCGATCGCCGAATACCTTCAGCAACAAGCGCAGGCCAATCGAGATCGCCTCGATGCCGTCCTCCGCCATTACGAACGAGCCTCTGCCAATCCGTCCCGCTGGCAAGAGCGCCAACCCCCAGACTTCAAGCAGCTCGCGTTCAATGCGGCAACTCCGATCGAACCGTTGACGTTTAGGGGTGAGGCGACTGCAACGACAACGCCGCACTCAGTCGTGGCGACCGACGGCTCGCAGATTACTCCCAATCATCACGAAGTTGCGTATTGCTCACTGATCAATATCGGGCGAGTGGCCATTCATTACGGCGTGTCGCGGCAACCCCTCCTCGATTCCGTGCCACAGGTGTTTTTCCGAGCCGATGAATTCGATCGCGATCGCCCTCCCGGAGTCGGTCTCGAAACGGTGTTGGGACTGCGGCGCGATCGAGCAGAAGCCGACGAACTGGCGCGGCTGGCAGTGGAAATGCAATCGGAGAGTGGTGAGGCGATCGCCCTGACTGACGGGGCGCTCATTCATTGGGGGGTGGAATCGTTTCCCAGAACGTGGCAGGAACGCTGGGTCGAACCCATGGTGGCGAGTTTCGATCGCCTTAGAGCGGCTCGGATTCCAGTTGTCGGCTACGTCAGTGCCAGCCGCAGTAGCGAAGCGGTGAATTTTTTGCGCTTGGGGCTGTGTCCTTTCGAGAGCTGCAACTGTCGCGAGTTTTGCGCAGATACGCGGATGTCGGCTGCCCCCTGTTCGCCCCTGATGAAATCGGCTAGGCGCAAGCCTACCTCAGGCAAGTCAGGGGCGCGTCCAGGCGGGGTGGGCGATCGCCTGATGTGGTCGGCGTTGCTTCAGGAAGGCCAGCGCAGTCCGCTGTGGTGCAGTCAGCTCGATCAGATGAAGCTGTACGGAGACCATCGGATTCACTTTTGCTATCTCCACGTCGGCAGCGAAATCGCGCGGCTCGAAATGCCAGCTTGGGTCGCGACCGATGCCGAGCTTTTGGCACGCTCGCTGGGGACAGTCCTAGCTCAAGTGCAGCGCGGGATGGGATACCCGATCGCGTTAGCGGAGGCACATCATTTGGCCGTGGTCAAAGGAGGCGATCGGCAGCGATTCTTTGCCCTGCTCGATCGCCAGCTCCAACAAGCAGGCTTGCCAGGATATTCAATTTCTCGCAAAGAAGCTAACAAGCGGCGGGGGATTGCTTAGTATCGCGCAGAAGCTTTGGCAGACTTGGAGCCAATCGCCAATCTTGGCATTGGTCTGACTCTAGCTCGACTGCTGCGTCAGCCACCATTGATTGGCAGCAGCAAAACCAGTCGAGTGGCCTGCGTCAATGACTAGCCCTTTAGTGACAACTCCCAAGAGTCGTTGGGCTTTGACAAGGTGTTGCCATACCGGGAGATCGTCGAACTCGCGATCGCCCTTCACCTGCATTCGATACTGATTCAGGAGTTCGATAAACTCACCATTCACGATGCCAATCCCCACTCCTTTGAGACTGCCCGACTCGGCTACTGGGAAGCGATCGCGCACTTTATCTAGCAGCGCCGTAACCCGGTAATGGCGATCGCTGATCTTCACTGTCTCTAACCGACCCGTGCCCTGAAAAAACGGCGCGACTTCGGGGGTGAGCCAGGTGAGGGCGAGGACGGGGTGACGAAAGCGATCGTAAGCCTCAACTAACGCCGCGATGGGTGAGGTGGGGCAGAAACAAACTTCGTCGGGCATGTAGAAGACAAAAGGTTCGCCCGCCAAATGAGGTTCTGCCAGGAGCATTGCGTCCCCTACACCTTTGGGTTGAGGTTGCTCAACGCAAACGAGATCGCAGCCGAGCTCCTTGCAGACTTCGCGGGCATAGTTGGCGACAGCTTGTTTGGTCGGACTCGTTACTAGTACGATTTCTCGCACGCCGCCTCGTGTGCATTCGGCAATCGCCCTGTGAATTAACGGCACCGAACCGACGGGTAGAAGTTCTTTCGGAACGACTCGGGTGACGGGATGCAGGCGGGTTCCTAAACCCGCCGCAGGGATGAAAGCGCGGCGGACGGTCGTGGCGGGATCGGTCAATTTAGATCGGGCAATGAAAAATCGCAATTCACTATACACTGTTTGTGTTTGCGCTCCTC
>JBCBTL010000426.1:0-3319 GCA_039818705.1 Cyanobacteria bacterium J06639_1 | reverse complement strand
CCGGTGACAGTTCAGCCGGTGACAGCTCCACCGATGTAGAGACCGAGGCAGAATCAGTCTGAGGGTTGGGAGACGCGAGAGTCATGGCAAAACGTACGAGTGGATATCTCGATGCGATTGGGTATCTTTAATTGTGCGGCGCAAATTCCGCGATCGCTAAGCCCGCTCGCGCTCGTTTTCTTTGACAAATCCGTAAATTTAGACGGTAGTGGCTGACAAATGGTATACCGTTGCGGTTTTGGAAACGAGAGGCTAGTTTAGGTGGCGGGTCTCGTTGCATCTGCCCCATACGAGTCGGTTGAAGCCTGTCGAGCTGTGACCTCCACCTGCTTCTTTTCATCGGGAGCAGCCCAGCCTGTCGCTGCTACTCAAGCGCCTTCTCCGCTCGACTGAGATAGTCTCGATTAAGATAGTGACGACGGATACACGACCCTCGATCGCCGATTCCAGGCGATTGCGCCGCGAGCGTCTGACAAAAGATTGTTGCAGCATCGTGCCTGCTTGGGCATTGCCACCTGCCAGCGCTTGCCAGCCCAATTCGAGCTACGATGCTCAGCACGCCTGAGATTGAGCCCGAACCGTTCCAATCCCCCCAGCGTCGTTTGAATGCGAGGAAGACAGCATGACCCAGGCCAAGCAAGCGCCGACCTTAACGGCTACGCCTGAAGTAGCAGCTCCCGCTGCTCGGGAGGCTAAACCGTCCAAAGGCGCCTCGGCTGAAATTGCTGACGATGCGGTGGCTGGCAAGTCAAAGACGACAAAGAAAAAAGACACGAAAGCAACAAAATCTCGGCGGCGAGCAACCACCAAGAAAAAGCACTACACCGAAGACTCGATCCGCCTGTACTTACAGGAAATTGGCCGCATTCGCCTACTGCGAGCTGACGAAGAAATCGAGCTGGCTCGGCAGATTGCCGACCTGCTAGAGCTAGAACGCATTCGCGACGACATTGCTGACGGCAGCGAAGAGTGGGAAGACCCCGAAGACGTGCCCAATGAAGTTTGGGCTGAAGAAGTCAAGATGTCGTTGGAAGAATTCTTGCCGCGTCTGCACAAAGGTCGCCGCGCCAAGGACAAGATGGTGCAGTCGAACCTACGTCTGGTGGTGTCGATTGCCAAAAAGTACATGAATCGAGGTTTATCGTTTCAAGACTTAATCCAAGAAGGCTCGCTAGGTCTAATTCGTGCCGCTGAAAAATTCGACCACGAGAAGGGCTATAAGTTTTCTACTTACGCAACCTGGTGGATTCGCCAAGCCATCACGCGGGCGATCGCCGACCAATCCCGCACGATTCGCTTGCCCGTCCACCTGTACGAGACGATCTCGCGCATCAAGAAAACCACCAAACAGCTTTCTCAAGAGTTCGGGCGCAAACCCACCGAAGAAGAAATTGCGACCCGCATGGAAATGACGATTGAGAAGCTGCGCTTTATTGCCAAATCCGCGCAGCTCCCGATTTCTTTGGAAACTCCCATCGGCAAAGAAGAAGATTCTCGCCTAGGCGACTTCATCGAGTCGGACGGTGAAACCCCTGAGGATCGCGTGTCCAAAAATCTTCTGCGCGAAGACCTCGAAAGCGTCCTCGATACCCTCAGCCCCCGCGAGCGCGATGTTCTGAAGTTGCGCTACGGCCTCGACGACGGTCGCATGAAGACCCTCGAAGAAATCGGCCAAATTTTTAACGTCACGCGCGAGCGCATCCGCCAAATTGAAGCCAAGGCTTTGCGCAAGCTGCGTCACCCCAACCGCAACAGTGTCTTGAAAGAGTACATTCGCTAGCGGCAGTTCTCTGGCAACCTCGGGACTCGCGATCGCCTCTATGTCGAAACCGGACTACACGGCTGCCGCACAAGCCTTGCTGCGCGATGCCAACCATGCCATTCTCTCGACGCTCTCCGTCCAGATTCCGGGCTATCCCTTCGGGTCGGTCGTGCCTTGCGCGTTGACCCGCGCTTGCGAACCTATCCTGTGCATCAGCGACCTAGCCGAGCACGCCCAAAACATCAAACGCGACCCTCGCGTTGCGCTGACTGCGATCGCCCCTAACTCTGCTCCCGAAACACAATCTGGAGCTAGATTCACCTACGTGGGTGATGCGAAGCTCGTCCCTGAAGACCAACTGGATGAGGTGCGATCGCAGTTTCTCGCGCTCGTGCCTAGCGCTCGCATCTACGCCGGATTCGGAGATTTTCATTTCTACACCGTTTCGATGGTTCGGGGGCGCTACATCGGTGGTTTCGGCGCGATCGCTTGGGTTGAATCTGATGCATTTGCCATTCCCGACCCGATGGCAACTGCCATCTCGCTGGCAGATCTCAACCAGCAGCTTGCCGCTCCTCTAGCTGCGATTGATGCCGTAGTGGTGAGCGTCGATCGCTTCGGCTTTAATACCCTGACAGCGGGAGAAACACCGCATCGATGGTCGTTGGCTACCCCCTTAGACCTGGCGGGTGCTCCTCCAGACTTGACGATCGTGCGGGAGGCAATCGCAACGGCGTTAGCCGGACATCCTGTCGCTCGGTAGATTAGTGGATTGGTAGATTAGTGAATTGGTAGATTTTTGTAACGATTGTCCTCATAATGAGAGGTGACTGGCACGCGACCGTCTGGAATGGTGCCACGTTGGTTGTGTCTTTCGAGGGCGATCGCCCATGTCTGAGAGTTCGTCTACCCCCGCTCCCGAATTTGTCAACGCTGCTGTTGAGAGCGTGACGGAAGACGCGATCGTCGAGCCTCCCCTCATCGAGCTGGCTGACGATACCGAGGAGGAAGAGCGGGCGATCGCCACCGAGAAGCTCACCACCTACAAATGCCGTTCCTGCGATTACGTCTACGAGCCCCTGAAAGGCGATCAGCAAGGTAAAATCGCTCCGGGTACGGCCTTTGCCGATTTGCCCGACACTTGGCGCTGCCCGGTATGTGCAGCGAGTCCGAAGCAATTTGAGGATGTTGGTGCCAAAGACAAGCCTTCGGGATTTGAAGAAAATCTCAGTTATGGCTTGGGTGTCAACGTCATGACCCCCGCTCAGAAAAACATCTTGATTTTTGGAGCACTGGGCGTGGGCTTCCTGTTTTTCATGAGTTTGTACCTACTTCAGTAAGAGTGACCGAACCCCGTGATGCTGATGCGCTTGTTTGCCCTCCTGGCCGCTATTTTCCTGATGGCTGCGGGCTTGCCCAATATGCGAGTCGTACCCTGGCAAGTGGTGGAAACCCCCACTGACCGGACGCTGCTCGATATTGCGTTTACCGATTCCACCCCTACCCACGGCTGGGTAGTGGGCGATAAAGGCACGCTGCTCGAAACCCGTGACGGTG
>JBCBTL010000425.1:0-3336 GCA_039818705.1 Cyanobacteria bacterium J06639_1 | reverse complement strand
GACGGAGGTGCTTTTGGTTATTGCCGGTGTTGGAGACTTGGGGATTGTTTGGGTGCATTGTGAGGCGATCGCCTCCCGTCGTATTCTGAGGCACGGGACTGTTCCCAGAACTTAAACGAACAGAGGTAGGGCATCGTGCGGATTTTGGTCGTAGGCGGCACGCGGTTCGTAGGCGTGTATTTGGTGAAAGCACTTGTGGCCGCCGGAAACGAAGTAACAGTCCTCAATCGCGGCAATCATCCCGTGCCCGCAGAGGGCGTGCAACAACTCACCGCCGATCGCAAAGACCCCGACCAGCTCAAAAGCGCCCTAGCCGGACAGTCTTTCGATGCCGTATTCGACAACAACGGGCGCGAACTGAGCGATACTCAGCCCCTAGTGGAGTGTTTGCAAGGCTCCAATCTGCAACATTTCGTCTACATGAGTTCGGCGGGAGTGTATCTCAAGTCCGACCAAATGCCCCACGTCGAAGGAGATGCCCTCGATCCGAAGAGTCGTCATAAGGGCAAGGCGGATACCGAAGCTTACTTGCAAACTCAGCTAGAGCAGACAGGCTTCCCTTACACTTCCGTGCGTCCGGTCTACATTTACGGGGCAGGAAATTACAACGATATCGAAGCGTTTTTCTTCGATCGCCTCCACCGCGATCGCCCCGTGCTAGTTCCCGATAACGGCGCGTGGATTACACAATTAGGTCACGTCAGCGATTTGGCAGATGCGATGGTAGCGGTGCTAGGAAATTCCAAGGCAGTCGGGCAGATTTATAACGTGTCAGGCGATCGCTTCGTCACCTTTTCTGGCCTAGTCAAACGCTGCGCAGCGGTGCTGAACAAAGAAGTTGAACTGGTTTACTTCAACCCCAAAGATTTCGACCTGGGCAAGCGCAAAGCCTATCCCATGCGCGTCCAGCACTTCTTTGCAGATATTTCCAAGGCATGTCAAGAGCTAAACTGGTCGCCAGAATGGTCTTTAGATGCCGGTCTGAAAGACTTTTGGGAAAATGACTACGTTGCTTCTGGCCGCACGGAGAAAGAAGTGAATTTCGAGATCGACGATCGCATTTTGGATGCCGTGAAAAGCTAGTTTTCACACCGGCTAGTCTTCGCATCAGATCGACCGAGCGCCTCAAGTGCATTACAAAAGCTATTCAAGCTATCCAATAGTGCATTGTAGTAAGGATATGCATCCTCTCGCTCTGTCAAAAGATTGTCGTACAAAACGAGTTCGGGTTCCGAGACCAAATAACATACCGGGATCTCTAATCCCGCATCTTTCAGGCGTGTTGATGCAATAGCAATCAGCAGCGCCCCCACCGTATCAGTTCGACCTTCTCGCAAATCATCTAGTCCTAGCAAGATCAAGTCGGAGCCAGGAAGTTCATTCAAATTCATCACGTTTCATCTCCTTTATCGATATTTTCAGCATATTGAATGAATGTTCTAACTCTGTCTTCAAGTATCTCAGGAGAGAGGGAGGGGAAACGAATGAGTTCGGGTTCTATCGCTTTGAAGCAAGTCAGTAAATCATCTACTGAAAATAATTTTTGCTCGTACATGGCTTTAACGTCATTAATGTCGCGTTCGTATCCTCTAGATAGTTTTGATAATGCTTGAGCCGTAAAGTCATAGTGGTAGAACGCAACTTGATCTCGTTGACCGATGAATACACTTCTCTCGCGCCATCCTGGTAGAGGAGGTAGAAAGTCCTGGGGAGAAGCCAACTCAATGTTGATATTTAATTCTCGCTTCAATTTGGAAATGGCCTGAAAGATTCCCTGAGGCTCTGGATCGAGACGAAGATCGACATCTACCGTTGCCTTCCGCCATCCGACCAATAACGCGCTAGCTCCTCCTGTGAAGTAAACGCAGCCCGAACCTCGCGCTTCTCTTCCCAAGCGATGCATGAATTTTTCTAGCTTTTCAGCATCAATAGTCGAGCGCATCAGTGCTGCCCTCAAACCCGTCTAAATCGAGATGACGCGATCGCCTGTATTCACTACCGTGTCTTTCTCAGAGTTGGGCAGTTCGGGAGCAACCCAATCGGCTCCGGTGGGAATGAGGTGGGCGAAGCTTTCTTTTTTGTCGAACTGGAATGGCCCCATGTTTGAGCCCCAAACTACATCATCCGTTTCAGGGTCGAGGCCGCGATCGAGGCTTTGAAACTTCGTTTCGGTCACTTCAAACTGAATAAATGAATACGTCTCGCGGCCTTTGCGCACTACGCGACAGCCTTTGCCGATGCTCTCGCCTTTGAAACCGGTGTCGGTGGCTTCTACGCCGCTCAAGCATCCGGGCAGAATCTCGATGTCTGAGGCGGTGAGCGATCGCAACATCCCCAAATCGCGCCCCGCCCCGATATACGCATCTGGATCGCGCAGGGAGTAATTCTGAATGCGAAGTTGGCCGTCTTCTTCAAACAAATGCAGAGCGCGCTGCCGATACGGACGATTTAGAGACAGATCGTAGGCTTGCTCGATGTAAAGCCCCACGCCGTCGAACACCGACCAAGGCAGCGGGCACTGATAGATGTGAATGTTGGCAAACCAGACGGGATTATCGATCGCCTGTTGAAAGTTGTGTAAGTGCCCTGACAAATATTGGGCGAGACGAACAACAGGGGGGAGGTTAGGCGCGGTCACGGCAGGATCTCAATGCTGATGTTCAGTGTATCTCTGCACGAACTTGAGCTTCAGTTTGGAGCGCCCGTGAGGGCTTTTAGTGCCATCTGCGATCGCGCTCGCACGGCAATCTCTTCATCGGGATTTCGATAAATGTCTTGGAGGCGATCGCTAATCCGCTCCCGCATCTCTCGCTGAGCGGCGAGTCCCAAAAGTTGCAAGCCCAGCACCGCTGCGTAACGCACCACCCATTCGCCATCCTGAGTTGCCAGCAGTAGGGCTTCGCTCGCGCGGGTTTGTTCGGGGAGGAGGCGATCGCTGTCCACCTCCGACCAGCGCAAGTTCCCTAACCCGCGAGCGGCAGCGCGACGAACGCTGAACGAAAAATCGGTGGTGGCAGAGTCGAGCAAAATGTCTAACGCGCGCGGATCGGCAATGCCTGCGAGGGCGCGGACTGCCCAGGCTCGCGCGCCGTAGTTGTAGTTATCGATTAGCGTCAGCAGCGGTTCGACAGCAGGTTTGCCGACAGCAACTAATCCATCTACCGCCGCCACCGCCGCTCCGGGATTGTTGTATCCCAAAGCTTCGATCAGGATCGGGACTGCGGTTTCGTCGGCAACGTCTGCGAGATCTCGAACGGCATCTAAGAGAGTTTCAGAAGAGTCGGCGGCTTCGACGGCTTTGATGAGGGGGGCGATCGCGGAACTTACAGCCATGAC
>JBCBTL010000424.1:0-3342 GCA_039818705.1 Cyanobacteria bacterium J06639_1 | reverse complement strand
CTAGCGGAAAACTACTCAGGTAACTGCTGATCTGAAAGGCCGCAGACAAGCCCGATCGCCGCTGTGCTGACACGATCCCTCTGGTGAAAACCACCAAAGGCAAGCAAGCAGCTCCCAGCAGCATGATCCAGGGCATGATTTTCTTCACCAGCGGGTCGGCCTTCGAAGGAACTGCTATCGGAATTGTTTGGTTTTGCCGCCACTGATAGGTCAAGACCAGGCAGACCTGACCCAACACGATACAGTTCAGCGCTGCTAGAGCCGTTTCGTCGGTAATCCGTTCGAGACCGTACACGCTCAGATTGAGCCAGCTGCGCCAGCCCATCTGCACGGCCCAGTACGGATAGCAGCCGATGTAGAACAAGCAGCTATTGATCAGCAGGGGGATCTCGTCATTACGCTTCAGCATCCAGTAGAAGCTGTAGCCGAGGAGAACGAATTGTGCCAGTACGAGTTCGGGGAAGCCAAACATTAGTTCAGGATGGAGTCTAAGCGATTGTACAGAGATGCCAAGCTCCAGTGTGACAGGTTCACCCCGGTTTCGGCAAAGTTACGCAACATACAAGGGTGTTCTAGGCAGGTTTCGAGGACGCTCGCGATCGCTTCTCCCGAAACTTCGGCCAGCACCCACCCGTTCTTAGCATCTGTCGTCACCGAGCCGCAGTATCGCGAGGCAATGGCGGGTAGTTGCCACGCTTGCGCTTCCAGTTGCGTTAGGCCAAACCCATCGGACAGGGTCGGAAACAGAAACACGTCAGCCTGACGGTAGTAGTCTGCCGTCTGACTGCGGGGAACAGAGCCAATCCAGCGCACGTTCGGCAGGTCGTGCAGTGCCGAGCGAGCGATGCCAATGCCACCCGCGATCCAAAATTCAACCGGTAGCGATCGCGTCCGGTCGGCAGCATCGAGCAGGGCGGAAAGTCCCTTGCGTAGAATCACTTGCCCGAGAAACAACACCCGCAGCGGTCGCTCGCGATCGAAGCGATCGGGATAAGTGCGTTGAAACGCGCGAGCTGCCGCCGGGGGTTGATAGGCCAGCGGCACGACGTGCAGTTTGTCTGGATCGACGCCAGCGGTCGCGAGGGCTTGTTGCGACCAGGGCGAGTTAACGACGATGCGGTCGGTGATCGCGCATTCCTGCCGCCAGGCATCCCAATATGCAGTCGGAGCCGCTTGCCACGCCCCCGCCAAGTTGGGATGGCGTTCGGTTTCTCGGCGCACGATCGCTTCCTCCTCGGGGCCGGGGTCGATTTGACCTAAGACTGTTGTCCAGCCGAGCGATCGCGCGAACTGGAATAGATCGAGTGCGGCGTAGCTGTAGGCGAACAGAACAGGAGGGCGATCGGCCGCGTCGAGTTCTCGCTGCCACTGCTGCAAAACCTGGAGGGCGCGGCGTTGAAACCAGCGGTTGCGAGCCATCGTGCTCGGCCAGCCGGTGCGTCGATTGACTTTTTCTCCGAGTTCGAAGCGGACGAGATCAGCCGTAAACGCTTGGGTGCGCGCGGCAGCTAAATCGGGGTGGTAACGCTCTTTTAAGCTCCGAAACGCGCGTCCGGGAATGAGTTGCCAAATCGACCGTGGCGGCACCCAGGCATCAGCAATCGACCCGAAGAGGCGATCTCGAGCGTGGAGCGATCGCGGAATCGCGTAATGTTCGCGCGCTCCAATTTGAGCGCAAATCCACTGTGGCGGCACCATAGCCTCACTGCACCCTAGCTTTAGGTCTCTCTTCTAGAACATCACGAGCGGTTGAATTTGCGCTGGAGCTTCTGGCGAATCAGCGACAGCAGCGGGCGACGCTCCCGTTGGGTTAATACGCCGAGACCGGGAAGAAACACGCGCAGGCGATCGCTTTGGTTGATTTCCGCTTCTACTGCGGCCAGATCGGGATGCCTGCCGTGCAAGACTTTCACTGCCCCCTGCACGCGCACGGGATAGATGAAGCGGCAGTTGTATTCGCCGTGGAGGACGGCAACGCGCACGTCACTGCCGTAGAGCGCTTCGCGAAAGGGCGGCTGGTCGGGACAGTACCGATGGGTGGTGGCCGCGCGATTGCGACGGTAGAATTCCACCCATTTCTGCAACAGTTCGGTCACTGCTGGCGACTTGCGATAGGCAATCAAGCCCGTATTCAACTCGGGAAAACAGTCGGGCACCCCAGCAATCGAGCCGTGCATGGCGATGGGTGCCTGAGTCGCCGCGAGGTCGTAGCGATCGAGCAGGTGGAACAGGTCTGAAATATCTGCACAAACATAGGTGTCGGTATCGAGAAACAAGGTGCGATCGTAGGGCGATTTCTCCATGCACACTACTTTTAGGATCTTGCCGCCAGCCTGCATCTGTTCGGCATCCAGGACGATCGCTTCCTCGATATGCGGGCAGTCCATGGCTTCGTCTGCAAAGAGCGTAATCGGCACGTCGGGCATATGCTGCTTGACGCTGGCCGCCGACTGACAAGCTTCTTTCACGTATTTCGAGCCGCTGGCAATGTAGATAATTCCTGCCGACACGGACGTACTCCCCCATCGCGATCGCCCCCTCACTCTAAGGGGTTATCCCAACTCTAAGCGGCGATCCCGAACAAAGTGAAGATTCGCCCGCAGCATCATAGCGGCGTGATAACGGTCTCGCTCCCAGCCCTAGACCCTCTTTGAAATATCAACCCGCCCTCGAACAGGGCGTTTTAAGATGAATGGCAACATGGCTCGGAGTTGCGATCGTGTTTTTTGCCGCCTCTAAACTCTTGCCCCTGCTGGTGTATCCGCTTGGGCTGGCCTGTATCTTGCTGGGGATTAGTCTCATCTGCTTCTGGCGGTTTCCCAAACTCGCCGCCGCCTCGGTCGCTGTTGCTCTCACCCTGTTAATGTTGGCGGGAAATAGCGGAGTGGCCACCGCTCTGGTGCGATCGCTCGAATGGCAATATCTCCCGCCCGCTGAGGTTCCGCAAGCAGAGGCGATTGTGGTGCTGGGTGGGGGCACTGGAGCCGCTGACTATCCGCGCCCTTGGGTCGATCTCAACGATGCAGGCGATCGCGTCGTGTACGGTGCCAAACTCTATCAAGACGGCAAAGCCCCCAAGCTCATCCTCAGCGGCGGTCGCGTTTCGTGGCTGTCCGGCCAAGTGCCCGAAGCCGTCGATATGAGCGCCGTTGCCACCGCTATGGGCGTACCCGCAGAGGCAATGCTGCCCGAACCGGACTCCCGCAATACCTACGAAAACGCCGTCAACGTGCGCCGCATCTTGCAAGAGCAAGACATCAAGCAGGTTTTACTGGTCACACCCGCCCTGCACATGCCGCGATCGCTCGCCATCTTCCGCCGTCTGGAAATCGACGCCATTCC
>JBCBTL010000423.1:0-3350 GCA_039818705.1 Cyanobacteria bacterium J06639_1 | reverse complement strand
GGCTGATTTGAGGCGAAATTAATAACATCGCGCCTGATTTGAATTGACGAGGACGAACACCATGCAAAACGGCGATGCAGCACCTCTGGCAGGCAAAGTGGCAATCGTGACCGGAGCGTCGCGTGGCATCGGACGGGCGATCGCGATCGCTCTCGGCCAGGTGGGGGCCTCTGTGGTCGTTAACTACGCGCGATCGGCGGACGCTGCAAATGAGGTTGTGGCAGAGATTGCTGATGCCGGAGGGGAGGCGATCGCGATCGGCGGCAATATGGCCGAAGCTGAGGCGGTCGATGCGCTGTTTGCCCAAACGATGGACAAGTGGGGGCGAGTTGACGTGCTGGTGAACAACGCTGGCATTACGCGGGACACGCTGCTGCTGCGTATGAAACCGGCAGACTGGCAAGCTGTCATCGATCTCAATCTGACGGGCGTGTTTCTCTGTCTCAAGGCCGCTACCAAAATCATGATGAAGCAGCGCCAGGGTCGCATTATCAACATCACTTCGGTGGTAGGCATCGCGGGCAATGCCGGACAAGCGAATTACAGCGCTGCCAAAGCTGGAGTTATCGGTTTGACGAAGACTGCGGCTCGCGAACTCTCCAGCCGAAATATCACTGTTAACGCCGTCGCTCCGGGATTTATTGCCACTCAAATGACGGCTGACTTAAACGCTGAACCGATTCTGGCAGGGATTCCCCTGGGGCGTATGGGGGAACCCGAAGAAGTCGCCGGAGCAGTGCGCTTTCTCGCCGCCGATCCTGCTGCGGCCTACATCACTGGGCAGGTTCTCAACGTCGATGGTGGCATGGTGATGGCTTAGCCGCAGTTTTGGGGAAGAAAATCGTGCCGCTCGCGCGTTAGCTCGTTGCAGCATCAGAGATATCGTCAGCTTTTTCGGGATCTAACGCGATCGCTGCTTTTCTCAACTCCACGGCTTGATCCATCAGGCGATCGCCGCTTGCGGCTCGCTCCAATCCCACGCGATAGGTTTGAAGTGCTTCGAGTTGGGGGTACTGAGCACACAGCGACTCGACTCCGTTGCGCCATTGTTCGAGCCATTCGCTATTAAGCCAGCCATCCCAAAATTGAGCGGGGTTGATTTGATTGAATTGCCGTCCTAAGCGATTGATATTGACGTTGCGCTGCTGCGGATCGATCGCCGCCGCAACGCTAACGAGCTGCTGAGAGAAGATCGGCGCTAGCAAAGGGCTACAGGTGGCGATCGCCTGCGGGTACATCTCGAAATATTGCTGCGGGGTCGGGACTCTAGAGGCTTCCGGCAGCATAGCAATCAATAGTTGAACGCGTCGCCGCACGCTACTATTTTCCAGCGACGAACCGACCGTATTGCTCAGATCTAAAACGACATCGCTCATTAAAAGCTGCAACGTCACCGCAACTCCAGACAAAAGCGGAGGAGCAGCATCTAGCACCGAGCGCGTTTTTTTTGCAACGAACTCCCCAACTTGCGCGCCTTGAATTCCGAGGGTGAGCAGTTCGAGCACGCTATCTTCAGGCAACGTATCTGCATCTAAATTCATCAGGGGCTTGAGCTTTTCGGTTGCGGAGTCTTCGATCGCGCGCTCCCCCAATACCGATTGACTCTGCTTCAGTCCCTTGCGGCGCAGCGCGTCGTCCGATTCCAAAATGACACTGCGTTTGCCCCGTCCCAATAGTTGGGTGAATCCTGCCATCGTTGCTTCTGCTGCTTGCCCAGCCACTAGTGCAGTCACCAAGGCGACGGACAAATCGAGATCGATCGCTATCCCATCGCGATCGCGCACCAGCGGACACCCACTCTCGCCATACACCTGCGAGACTTTTGCCCGCAAACCCTCTCGGTTTCTGAGGTCGGATTCAGGTGCGCTTGCGTGCCACAGTGCCGACATCACCAGCGAGCGATCTCTCGCCGTCGGCAGATCCTGAATCGCGATCGCGATCTGTTCCGGGTTAAGTTTGGCTTCAATGAGGAGCGCTTCTGAGGCTGCAACCAGAGGCTCTACGTCGTTTGCATTTCTCGCGGCGATCGAAGCGGATAAGAGGCGATCGCGAGCGTGCTGTAAATCGCGATCGAACTGCATTTGAATTTGCGCGAGTCCTTGTTGCCAAGCCGTTTCGGCCTGTTGTCGCAGCCGCTCCACATTCGTTTGCCACTCTGCCCAAGGATTGGAGTCGTTAGGGTCGCCAGTCTGAGCCTCTGGCTCTGCCGCTGATTCGGTAGGGGCTTCAGGGGGCGTATCGGATGATGTCGTTTCTGAGTGAGAGTTTTCAGGCTGGGAGTCTTCAGGCTGAGAGTTGGGTTCGGCTGGCGGTTCAGATGGCATTTCAGGCTGGGAGGTAGCGTCGAAGTCGGTCACAGACGGCCAATCCTTTCAGTGCGACTGGCTTCTATTCTGCCTTAGCTCGATTTGAGCGGCGATCGCCCCCCAGATATAGAAAGAACCCTACGAACTGACTGGCCTGCGAAACTGCGCCACTAAGCTGATGAAGCTTGAAACGGCAGGAGAACGAAGATGGAGCGATCGCCACAGCCTACGGGTCGGGTGTACGTGGTGGGCGCGGGGCCGGGAGATCCCGATTTGATTACGCTGCGGGGTCAAAAACTGCTCGCCTCAGCCGATGTGGTGTTCTACACGGGCTCGCTGGTTCCCGCGCAAATGTTGCAGCACTGTCGGGCGGATGCCGAGATTATCGACACTCGCGATCGCGTTTTGGAAACGATTCTGCCGCTGGCGATCGAGCGGGCTCAATCAGGATTAACAGTAGTCCGACTTCAAGATGGCGATCCCAGCCTGTACGGTGCACTCCACGAACTGATGGCGCGACTGCTGGAAGCCAACATCGATTTCGAGATCGTTCCCGGTGTCAGCGCCTTTCAACTGGCCGCCGCACGCCTGCAAGTCGAACTCACTGTGCCGGAGTTGGTGCAAAGCATCATCTTGACCCGAACTAGCGGACGTACGACGGTTCCCGAGGCAGAAGATTTAGCCAAACTTGCCGCGCATCGAGCGTCACTGTGTCTGTATTTGAGCGCCCGCCATGCTTCAAATGCTCAAGCCAAACTTCTAGAACACTATCCAGCCGACACCGGAATCGCCCTCTGCTACCGTTTGGGCTGGCCGGACGAAACCCTGATTCGAGGCCGACTCGATCACATGAACGACCTCACTCGCACCAGCGGCTTCGAGCGCACCGTGCTTTACGTCATCAGTCCCGCCCTCAACTGTTGGCCTGAGTCTGAAACTTCTGAGAATCAACAGCGATCGCGGCTCTACAGCCCCGACCACGCTCATCTATTCCGTCCTCACAAATCGAAAACGCCTGTTGCGCGCGACTAATCTCAGCTTTGG
>JBCBTL010000422.1:0-3360 GCA_039818705.1 Cyanobacteria bacterium J06639_1 | reverse complement strand
ATCTAACTGGCATGAGCGATAGTCGCCCGAGCGAAAAGTATCCCTTTAACACCTATTGAGCGCCGCTTTAGAACAACTAGCTCAAACGCTAGCCAGCAATGGCTTTCGCGATACCAGCCGTATCGGTGGCGGCAATGCAGAATTGGGAACGGCGATGGCGAAGTTCAATCGGGAAGAAGTGTTGCGATCGCTCCAAATCTATCGCGACTGCCTCAACGACTGCATCGCCTGGATCGACCGCGAAGAGTGGACGGAGCTGCACGCATTTTTAGACGAACAGGGTAGAAATCGCCCGAATTTCGTGGAATAGTGACGATTTTGCTGGCATCTCGCGCTACTATCTCGTTTCGTTCGATATAGTCCGTGGATCTGCGGTTGGTGCGGCGCGCGGGACAGACGTAGCTTTATATTGAGTTACATAAGAGATTTTCGGCAAAAGCGATCGCCGAAGCGCGAGGGGGCGTGCGCGAAAGGGTCGCCATGTCGTGATGAGTCCTTTTGCCGTGCCGCGTTGCCAATTTGACACGCTCATGTCTACATCCGATCCAGCACGCGAGTCAGAGGCAGAGGTTTCCCCGCTACCTCCGCTAGTGCTCGTCGCTGACGACGACAAACTGACGCGGCTGATGCTCGCGCAAGCGTTAGAGCGCGAAGGGTACCGAATTTTAGAAGCGCGCAACGGACGGGAATGTCTGGAGGCGTTCGAGCGAGAGCAACCGAGCATCGTGCTGCTCGATGCCATGATGCCGGAGATGAACGGGTTCGAGTGCTGCAAGCATTTGCTAGCAATGCCAGATGGCGAACACGTTCCCATCCTGATGATTACGGGACTCGAAGATCGCGCCTCGGTGGATTGGGCTTTCGAGTCGGGGGCGACCGATTACGTGACCAAACCGATTAACGTAGCGGTGCTGCGACGGCGGGTGCGGCTGCTCATCGAAAAATCTCAGCTCACCCTCGCCCTCGATCGCGCGAATCAAGCACTGCAACGACTGGCCTACATTGACAGTCTCACGCAGGTGTCCAACCGCCGCACCTTCGACGAATATCTCCGGCAGGAGTGGCAGCATATGAAACGGGCGCGATCGCCGCTGTCGTTGATTTTGTGCGACGTGGATTACTTCAAGGCGTACAACGACGCTCACGGCCACCAAGCTGGAGATGCTTGTTTGCAGCGGGTGGCCGCGACGCTGAGCCAGGTGGTTCGTCAGCCTACGGATGTCGTCGCTCGCTATGGCGGCGAAGAATTTGCCATCATCCTGCCCAATACTGATGTCGCTCAAGCCGAAGATGTCGGCCAGCGCATTCGCGATCGCGTCAGCAACCTATCTGCCAACACCAACCAGCCGGACGCGCTCGCACAGCCCATCACCATCAGCGTGGGCGTAGCCAGCGTGATTCCCACTGACGATCGCGATGTCGAACAGCTCGTAACCTGTGCCGATCGCGCTTTGTTTCAAGCCAAGTCTGAAGGACGCGATCGCGTCGTTTGCTGCCACCCCGATTAGATGGGAGAGCTAAACGCATGAGTTCAGGTGTGCGGTTTTCAGATGATGGCGGCGATCGCCATTTCGTATAATTTTGCTGTTCTGCGGACGCGAGTGCCCGTAGATGCGGATTTCAAGGGTGCTGCATGAAGCTAGGCGGTCGTCGTGTGGGTCAACGGATTGGGGGATTCCTTGCCAGCGGGCTGGGAATTGCGAGTTGGATGTCCGCTCCGGCGATCGCTGCCGAAACGATTAGCGCTACGGCAGGGCCGCTCGAACGGACGATTTCGGTGGACTCTTTAGAGCAATTTCTGGAAGACGGCACCATTACTCGGGAACTGCGCTGGTATGCCGACCAGCTCACCGAGCAGCAATTGGCAGACTTGCGGCGAGTGTTGCAGGAACCGTTCGAGATCGATCCGGTCACGGTGGCTCGCTTCGCTCGTTTGCCCGAAGGGGAAGCGCTGCTGCGGCGGTTGACCGTCCTGATTGAGAACGACGATCGCGAGCTGGTGCTGAAATCTATGCGCGCCGCCCTAACGCTGGCCGCTTTCGATGAAGACGGACTGACGATCGCCAATGCCATTCGCAACTACCCGCTCCGCGACCTGCGGGTTAACGTGGCGCAAGTGTTGCGCGCCTCCAATCAAGCCAAACAGCTTTTTATCGATAGCAAACTTGTCTTCGACTACGTGCGCGATCGCTCTGCAAACCCTGCTGACCCCGATGCTCCAGAACAGGCGATCGCGCTGCGCCAGCCAGGAGAGTTTGACTTTACCCAAGGCGAACTGACGTTTTTCAACCCCGCACGTCCCGACGTACCCGGCGTGCGGGCCGATATTTACGTCCCGAGCGCGAAAGAGTTATCCCCGCTAATCATCATCTCCCACGGCGTGGCTTCCAGTCGCGAGACGTTTCGATATTTGGCCGAGCATTTAGCTTCCCACGGATTTGCGGTGGCGGCGATCGCCCATCCCGATACGGACGAACTGCGCTACGAGCAGTTTTTTAGCGGGTTTGCCATTCCCCCCGAACCCGATTTGTTTCTACAGCGCCCGCAGGATATTTCCAGCTTGCTAGACGAAGTCGAGCGATCGCCCCGCTGGGGCGTGCGGATCGAAACCGAACGGGTGGGAGTTATCGGTCAATCGCTGGGGGGCTACACCGTGCTCGCTGCTGCCGGTGCAGAGCTGAATTTCGCTCACCTATACGATTCCTGCCGAGATGCGGAAGCACAAATTTTGCCGTTCAATTTGTCTACGCTGCTGCAATGTCGGCTACGCGAATTACCCGCTGATACCTACGTACTGCAGGACGATCGCGTTGCCGCCGTACTCGCGCTCAATCCCGTCTCGAATAACGTCTTCGGCCCCGACGGCATGGCTGCGCTCGACGTTCCATTTCTGTCGGTCAGCGGCGACCTCGATTTCTTCGCCCCCGCCGTTGCCGAACAAATCTATCCTTTTGCCTGGGCAGGGAGTGAGGATAAATATTTAGTGCTGATGGAAAGCGGCACCCATTTTTCGTTCTTGCGAGGTAACGAAGGAGGTGTCATCGAGCTGCCTGAGGCGGCAATCGGCCCCGACCCAGACATTGCCCATCCCATTTTGCAGGGCTTAGCAACGGCATTTTTTGAAGCTCACATTAACCAGTCCGAACCGTTCGAGAACTTCATTCAGGACAGCGCGCTCAATCCCAACGCCGAGCCGTTTCGGTTTGCCGTGTCGCGATCGCTGTCCGAACCCGAACTCGACGCAGCCACTCAGTAGCGCCAAGCGCCCGAGAAACCCCGACGCGGCTCGTCCGCGTCCCAAACGTCTGCGCTCCGGCTGCTGCCCCCCAAACGGCATCACCTCATGCTGCGCGGGTGGGG
>JBCBTL010000421.1:0-3368 GCA_039818705.1 Cyanobacteria bacterium J06639_1 | reverse complement strand
CTTTGCGTCGAGCGTGGCGGCGTTCTTTCTCGCCCGCGAACTTGCCGCGCACGAACTCGGCTTGCGACGGCTCCCGAATCCAGAGTGCAACGGCATCAGGTTTAGGGGATTCCAGTTGAGAGATCGCTTTGCGTCGAGCGTGGCGGCGTTCTTTCTCGCCCGCGAACTTGCCTCGCGCGATCTTGGGTTTGCGTCCGCGATCGCCGAGCAGAGTGAGAGCGGCGAGGGCGATCGCGCAGGCTGCGAATAGCAGGACGCTGGGGGACGTGACCGAGTCCTTGGCGTGGTCGAGCAAGCGACTGCGGGGCAGCTCGGGCTGAGGTGGGACAGAGGCAAGATTCAAGACTCCGACGCCTCCATCAGTTGTCTGGCCGTTCGCCTCGGGATGTCAAAGCGATTGCGAAGCATGTCAGCGGTCAGCGGGCGATCGGCATCGGTGGTGAATCCGAGCGCGCGCCAGTTTCCCTTCTCATCCCGTCGGACGACGTAGTGACCGCTGCTCGCGTCGGATTGGAACCAACGAGCGATCGCGTAGTCGCCGACGATTTCGACTCGATTGATGTTTTTCCGTCCGGGCGGTTCGTTGAATCGTTGGAACTGGACGATCAGGGAGCTAACGTCGGGATCGGTGGAAGACAGCATGTAGGTATCGGGAAATTCAATGTCAAGCGCCTGAAGCGCCTCGATTTCTGCTTCGCCGCGAAATTGCTTGATATGACCACCCGCATCTTCGCGAAGGATGGCTTCTAGCTCTGACTTGCCACCTGCCAGCTCCATCGAGAACTCGAAATTTTGCCGATACAGCTCCCGAGCTACCTCGAAAGGCATGGCGCTTTCCAAGGTTTGCATCGCGTCCGAGCCGTCAATGAGAAGCACGCACTGTCCCGACGGTTCGACTTGGACGATCGCGACAAAGAAAGCATTATTCGATCCTTGACCGCTGGTGTAAACGTACTGCTGGCCGTCGCGTTCCGTAGAGGCGCGAACGGTCACCTCGACCGCTCCAGCCGGAAGACAAGACATCAGCTCGTCTGGAATGCTGGCGAAACTTGCAGGAACTCCGAGGGTGAGGGTAGCGATCGCGGCGATCGCAGCGAGGGGACGGCGAATGATCACGGTGAATGTCTCCTAAAACGCAATGAACTCGCGAGGGTTGCGGGGCTCGTCGTTGACATAGGTATCGAAGTGCAGGTGCGGCCCGGTGGACAGTCCCGTATTCCCCGACAGACTGATAACGTCGCCGCGCGACACGGACTGGCCGACCGCGACATCAATGCGATCGAGGTGGGCGTATCCGGTCGTGAGGCGACCGCCGTTCTCGTTCGCGCCGTGGTCGAGGATGACGAAGTTGCCGTAGCCGCCATTCAGTCCCGCAAAGGTGACGACGCCATCGCAAGCGGCTCGAATGGGCGTGCCAATCGGAGTTCCTAGGTCGATCCCCGTGTGGAGTCCTTGGTAATCTCCCGTCACCGGATGAATGCGGGGGCCGAACTCGCTGGTGACTGGAGCGCCAGGAGCGGGATGGCTTAGGTCGTGACAGAAGGGCAGGTCGAGGGAAGGCGTGGTATCAGGAGTTGGCGACTCGGAGGGCTCTCCCGTTACTGGCGGTGCAGCCGGCGGCACGGGCAGAGGTGGCGGTTCGGGGGCAGCTCGATTCATACCCAACAGCACCCAGTCTTTCTCTCGGTGGCTAAACCAGGGGAACGGGCCGATGAAATAAGGCGAGCAGGTATCGACGAACCAAGTGCGGATGCAGATGCGGAAGTACGTGCCGAACTGTGCCGTCCCTGCCGCTTCGTTCACGTCTTCCAACACGACTTTGAACGCTGACGAGACGGGATGCCGTCCGGTGGGTTCTTTGCCGCCGTTTAACTCTCCCAGAGGCCAGCCGTAGCCGCCGTTGACCTCTTGCTCGCCCCAAATCCAGCGCTTGCCGTGGACGGTTGGCTGGGTGGCAAACTCGACGTGGGCACAACTGGAGCGATTGCAGGGGACAGCAAACCCGTCTCGATCGCTACCGCTAAACGTATTGCCGACGTAGCTTTCGCGATCGCCCAGCGGCAGGTCGAACTGTCCCCACACCCCCCAGTTCAGAAGCGTTGTCAGCCGCTCGATTGTCACCGCGCTGAGTCCGTCTTCGACCTGCGGGATCAGACTCGCGACAGTCGAACGCCACAACTCGACATCCTCGCGAGTGAGCGGGTCGATCCGATAAGCCACGTCTCCGAGGACTTGAATCGCCGTCATCGCGGCATAGTCGCGCTGGTATTCGGCCTGGTATCGCCGCCACAGACGATTGGTCTCGGAATAGTCGGAGATCTGGTTGTCGAGCGTCTGAATTGTCCTGACGACGCGGTCAATTTCCTCGGGTGAAAAATTCGCGGCTTGCATCGTCCGCACCAGCCCGTTGAAATCGAAGTCTTCATGGCAGTTCGCCCCGACGAACGCACCGGAACAGCCCGCCGCGATCGCCGGAGCTATCGATAGCTCTACAACTCCAAGCAATGCCAGTGGAGCCAGAGCCGCGAGAGCTTGCCGCCACATCACGGCACCCCGCTGAGGCGATAGTCGTCAAATCCCTTCTGGGCGAGTTCTTGGACGAGCGCGACGGAGAGTCCGGCTTGCTGGGAGGCTGGGAGAATTTGCTCGCCATTTTGCACCAACCCGAGGAAATTCTGGACTCGCTGTCGGAGGGGATGCTCGTAAGGCAGCGACCCGTCTCGTGCGGCCACCTCCAATCCCATCGTCACGTATTCAATCGGAACGCGACGGCGATCGCTCAGCTCGACGAGGGGCAGTCCCGGCGTGTCGGCATGAACGGTCAGTACCGAGCAATCCGCGCCCGTCGGCTGGTAGACGAGAGAAAAGGCGTAGGTGCGGCGAGTTCCCTGGCGATTTTGGGTCATTACCATCATCTCGGTGGTCGAGCTGGACGGCAGGTGAGGGATCTCGATGCCCGTAATCGGTCGCAAGAACAGCGACGTCGCGGAACCCGAGGCAAGGTCGGCATCGAAGTTGAGGGAGACTTTTTCGGGATTGCTTAGCTCGACGTGACGGATGACCTCGGCGGCGGGATTGAAGTCGATCGCCGTCACTCCCGGACGGACGTAGACCTGATGGCCGTCGCGCTGGATGACACTGGCGAACTTGCTGCACGAGGGAGTTTGGGCGATTGCGGCAGGAGCAGATAGCAACGCGATCGCGATCGCCAAGAGGGGAATTTTCACCATTGAATTGCTCGGTTGACGACAATTTGGACGGGCTGTCCGGCCTCCAACGTCCAGAGGGGCGATCGCGATTGAGCCTCTTCCACCGAGCGTTGCGCCCGATCTTGCATGGAGGGAATGACAGCATCAGTGCCCCCTTTC
>JBCBTL010000420.1:0-3368 GCA_039818705.1 Cyanobacteria bacterium J06639_1 | reverse complement strand
ACTAAGGAAACCGTTGTCGCGGATTTGGGACTGATCGATTATCAAGTCACCGACAGCGAGCCTTGTGGTGAAATCATTTTGCGGCTGCGCGAGGAAAAAGAATTATGCGGTGCCATCATCGTTGACGACTCGGGAAATCTGCGAGGAATGCTATCGCGTAACTTCGTCTTAGAATGGCTGCTCGGTCAGCGCTACGGAATCGATGCTTTTCGCAAGAAGCCGATCTCGGCTGTACTCGACTTCAATCAGCGCCCGACACTCTGCATTCCCGCATCGCTACAGGTTTTGAAAGCCGTCGAACAGTCTTTTCAGCGACCCAAAGAATACGTAGACGATCCGGTCGCGATCGCTATGGAAGACGGTAGCTATCGCATGGTTGACATGCGTATGTTGCTGATGGCATAGGCGCAAATTCTGTTCAAGATGCGGAACCGGCTGCAACGCGATAAAGACAATATGCGCAAGATTCTCGCGGCCTTGAATCAAGAGAAAGAGAACAATCAAAAGTATGTCAAAACGCTAGAACAACAAACCGAACAAATTTTGCAGCAGAATGAAGCGCTGGATCGCGAGCGCAGTGAAGCGAAGCTGCGAGCTGGCACCCTAGAGAGGCTCAACGATCGCATGTTTCGAGTGGCTCAACTCATCTCTGAAGAAGGAAGCGCATCATTTTCTGCCATTTTCGAGGGGGTTTCCAAAACGCAAGAAATGGCGGAGAAATCCTCTCAGGCGAGCCAATCGATGACGATGGTGATGTACGAGCTTCGCAATGCCACGGATGTCTTGGTGGGCATGGCGCGGACTATTCGGGTGTTGTCGATGAACGCTTCGGCTGAGGCGAGCCGCAGTTCGCGCAACAACAGTTTGTCGGTTATCAGTGCAGAAATTCGCAAGCTCTCCGAACAGACCTCCGAGGCGAGCGGCAGCATCAAAGAATTGGTCGATCGCATTCAATCCGAAACTGATTTGGCGGTGGAAGCGTCCCAAACCAGCTTGGATGTGGTGCAGTCGCTCGCCAAGAAAGCCCAAAAAGCGCAGGCTTCGATTCAAACGCTGCAAGCGCTGACGGTACAGGAGAATCCAGCCGAGTCCATTTCGCTTACTTCTGCGAGTCACGCTAGCAACGGTGTCGCGGTGACGGCCTAGTCGAGCGATCGCACTCTGAAATCAATCCTCAACTCGGACGACGCGCCAAGTCTCTCTGATAAGCTGAGCGGCGTGCGCGCCCGCGAGGATTCTTTTGATGAGTTGGTCTCGTCCCGACGGGCGATCGCCCGATGCGATCCGTCCGGTGTCTTTTCAACGCGGGTTTACGGCCTACGCACCTGGGTCGGTTTTGGTGAAATTCGGTCATACTCACGTGCTTTGTACTGCGACCGCGAGCACAGGAGTGCCGAGGTTTTTGGCGGATTCTGGGCAGGGATGGTTGACGGCTGAATATCGGATGCTGCCCAGCGCGACCCGCGATCGCCACAAGCGCGAGTTTCCCAGAATTTCCGGTCGGACGGCAGAAATTCAGCGGTTAATCGGGCGTAGTTTGCGCGCGGCACTCGATTTCGAGGTGTTGGGAGAGCTGACGATTGCCATCGATGCCGACGTATTGCAGGCGGATGGCGGGACGCGGACGGCAGCAATTACGGGGGCTTACGTTGCCCTGCACGACGCGTGTAAGCACCTGCAACGGGAGGGGGCGATCGCCGCGTGGCCGCTCCGCCATCAAATTGCCGCGATTTCGGTGGGGATCGTAGACGGAGACGCGATCGCCGATCTTTGCTACGAGGAAGATGTCAAAGCCAGCGTCGATTGCAACGTAATCATGACTGCTGCGGGGGAATACGTCGAAATTCAGGGCACTGCCGAGGGAGAACCTTTCAGCCCGGCTCAGCTTGACAGCATGACTGCGTTAGCGGGAAACGCGATCGCCCATCTATGCCAGTTGCAGACCCAAGCCCTCGATGCCCCTCTGTAAACAGCGACTCGGCTGGTTAGTTAGTCTACGTTACAATTTGTGTACTCTACTCAGGGTGCGGGCATGACGACATCGTGTTTCGGACAGCAGCAAGACTGGCACTGGCGCGGCTGGAACGTGCGCTTTACCTACCAGCCCACCGTGGCAGCAACGGCAGCGGCTCCGGCGTTGTTGGTACACGGGTTTGGCGCGTCTCTGGGGCACTGGCGCGGGAATATCGAGCCGCTCAGCCGAGCGCGCTCGGTCTACGCGATCGATTTGCTGGGGTTCGGCGGCAGCGATAAGCCCGTGATTCATTACACCATCGACCTGTGGGCGGAACAGGTCTACGAGTTTTGGCAAGTTTACGTCAAGCAGCCCGTCGTGTTGGCGGGGCATTCCATCGGCGGCATCATCGCCCTAACGCTGGCGGCTCGATATCCCGACATGGTGAAAGGGCTGTGTCTGATCAGTTGTGCCGACGGCCCCCATCCCGACGAACTGCCGCATCCGTTCGATTGGGCGGTGCAGGCGATCGCCGAAACTGCGCTGGGGGTGCTGCAATTTCCGCTCACGTATCCTCTGCTGTTCGACTGGCTGCGAAACGAAACCGTTCTGCGCGGGTGGATCAAAAATGTCTACAAGCAGGACGATGTGGTAGACGACGAGCTGGTCGAAATTTTTCGCCGTCCTGCCTTTGACGAGGGAGCTGACAAAGTATTCGTCGAAGCCCTGCGCGCTATTTTGACGCGCCGATTCGACAGTCCGAAGCATTTATTGCCGCAGGTGAAAGCTCCCATCCTGCTGATTTGGGGACAAGACGATCCGGCGGTGCCGAGCTTTTTGGCGGACAAGTTCAAGCAGTGGAACCCCGATATTTCCCTGATCAAACTTCCCGGTATCGGCCACTGCGCCCACGACGAACTGCCCCAATGGGTCAGCGCGTTGCTGTCCGAATGGGCGGCGAGCTTAGAAGTCGGGTCCGTGCGAACTCAGACTCGCGTTCCGGTTGCCCGTTGATTCGTTTGCCGCAGTTGCAACCTTACAAAAGTCGCAATGGATCGACATCAATGCTGAAGCGTACCCGCGCGGGAGCTGTGGGTAGATCGAACAGGGCTGCGTAGGTGTCTCGCGATCGCCAGCGCTGCCCTTCGGGTTCTTTGAGTAAAACCTGCCAGCGAAACCACCCTGCAACTCGTTCCACCTGAGCGGGACAGGGGCCGAGAATGTCGGCGGGGAAGCTCGCGAGTTTAGAGACCAGCGTTTCGCAAAAGGCGATCGCTTTCTCCTGCTGTTGACTGCTCACCCGCAAACTGATGAGTCGCTTAAGGGGTGGAAAGTCCGTCTCGCGTCGCTGCTGCAACTCCCGCGCCACAAACCCGTCGTAGTCGTAGGCTTTGACGCTGACGATCGCCGGATG
>JBCBTL010000419.1:0-3385 GCA_039818705.1 Cyanobacteria bacterium J06639_1 | reverse complement strand
AGGCGACCCCGCATCACCGATATTTTTGTTGAACGCCCGGTGGTATCGATTGTGGTGTCTCTGGCGCTGCTGATCCTGGGCATCCAGCTTTCGCGCACGAGATTTGCTTTCGGACGGTTCGAGCTGGTGGCGGCTAGCCTGCGGCTGCTCGTATCGCCGATATTGGCCTACGGGGCGGGGCGGGGAGTAGGGCTGACCGGACTCGATTTACAGGTGCTCGTGCTGCAAGCGGCGATGCCCGTAGCCGTGAACTCGCTCATTTGGGTAACTGAGTTGGGGGGAGACTCCGTGCGGGTGGCGAGGGCGATCGTGCTTTCGACCCTGCTCAGCTTTTTCACGCTACCCTGCGTACTGTGGTTGAGTGCGGGGTGACGAGTGCAGGCGATCGCGAGAAGTGCGCCTACCCATTCCGGGCGGTGTTGCTACGATCGCTAAAGCCACGGGCTCGCCAACGACATCGGCAAGATATTCACTCAAGCGATATGCAGACTATCGAGCAGACATCTGCCAAACTCGTCGTCCGGAACTATCCAGACCGAACCACCTACATCGTGGTGGGTCTGTTGCTGACACCGTGGATTGGGTTCTGTTTGTACTTGATGGCTGGATACGTCGATTTCAGCACCCGTGTTATTCAGATCGATTGCGATCGCACTTCCCCTAAAGAAGCCCAATGTGTCGTCCGGCGATCGCGTCTCCTGGGTCTTATTTCTCAGCCCTCAAAAACTCGAACCTACAGGCGCGTGACGGGAGCATTTTTTCGATCTAGGCGCGACAGGAATGAGGAAGGAGCGCCCACCGTCGATCGCTGGATTGCTTTGCGAACACCTGCGGGCGAAATCCCGGCATTCGATGAATTTCCACTTGTGGACTCGCTGGCTACGACTCGAAGAATGAGCGCGATCGCTGCCGATATCAATCGGATTTTGCTGTCAGAATCGTCATCGCGATCGCTCCAATACTTACCGAACTGGGACGGGCTTAATCTCGTTTTTGCGTTTGGAATCTACGGACTGATGCTCGCCAGCGTCATCCCCTTTGCCTACGCGATGTTGGGTTCAGAAGTCGTGGTGTTCGATCGCGAGTCGCACCACATTCAGAGTATTCGCCAAACGATTTTGGGCAAACGCATGTGGTGTCTCACGTTCGAGCAAGTGCGAAGAATCGAAATCTGCGACGTGGGCGAGGACGGCTATGCGATCGCTCTGGTGTTAGCAGATGGACGGCAACGCCAACTGTTGAGCCTTCCCAATCGGTCATCAGTTGAAGCTACTCGCGATGTCATTCGTGAAACGCTGCGTTTGCCTTGAAACCGTCTTGTTGAGCGCGATCGTCCAAACTACTTCGTCGCAGGCTCGCATCCGGAAGAATCTCAGCAGTCAGCCTTCCGCGGACGGGTCGAACATCACGAACTGTACGAACTCGTGTTGGTGGAGGCGGTCGTACAGTTCTCGTCCCGTGCATTCCGTGCGGTGGGGAAGCTGCTTGGCTCGAACTTGACACAAATATTCCACCGAAAGCGGAGTGATGCAAGAGAGCGATCGCCCCACGACATCCCCCGGCCCCCACAAACCGAGCGCGGTTACTTTGCCCAAATCGCTCCAGGTAAGCGTGCGCACGTATCCGGATTCAATGCGTCAGAGGTAATCCGAATCGATCGGGATAGTCGAGCACCGACTGAACAGTTTGGTCGGGCGAGCTACGACAGATGGTGCAGTCATCATCTGAGTTCCTCAACGACTTATGACAAGCTTTGGCGAGTTAGGCGGGTTCGCTGTTGGGGGGCTGGTGCCAGCAGCGATCGAGCCACGACACCAGCTCGGAACGCGATGCCTGAAATTGTTTGAGTACGCTGCGAAGCTAGCTGGGCGGCGGCAACGCTGTCGTTGACTCGAACGGCCAGTTTGCCGCAAGCGGTCAGCGTGACCTCGAATGAGAGTTCTTCGAGGCGGCGGCGGATCGCCCAGCGATCGCCGTAAGTACTGTTCCTCAGTACAGGACAAAAGTGTGAAGTGAAGACTGGGAGAGGGTTTGATAGAGGTGTCTAGCTCTCCAGCAAACCCTCATGCACCAGGTTACTCAACTTCGCGACGCCCTACGCCCCCATCTGGCCTGGCACGGCGCTCGGCTCACTTTCTTGGCTCTGTTCCTGATTGCCCTGCTGCGAGTACGTAGCGTCAACTTCGCCACCCTCGCCCAAGCCTTTTGCGGACAGGCTCAGACCGACTCTCATTACAAACGCCTGCAACGCTTCTTCCGGGATTACGAATTCGAGCCCACCGCTTTGACCCGAGCTGCTGTGAGCCTACTCAATATCCCGCAACCGTGGGTGCTCTCTCTCGACCGTACCGAATGGTGTTTCGGGCAGACGGTCTACAACATCCTGGTGCTCGCTGTCGTTCACGAAGGGGTAGCCATTCCTGTGGTCTGGCAAATGCTCGACAAACGCGGCAACTCGAATACCCGCGAGCGCATGAGCCTCTACAGCCAATGGCTCAAATACTTTGGCCATATCGAGATTGACTTTCTGAGCGCCGACCGAGAATTCGTCGGGCAATACTGGTTCAGCTATCTCAAGGCAGCTCCGAACACGCCGTTTCGCATCCGCATCCGTCACAACTATCGACTCTTCGATGGACGCCGCTCGCTCAGCGTCGCCACCCTATTCGCAAACTTGACTCCTTCTCAACAGCGAGTGCTGCGTCGGCGACGACGGTTATGGGGGCATTGGGTGTTTATCGCGGCCTCACGTCTTGAGGACGGGTCGTTGCTGGTGGTGGCCACCACTCACAAGCCTCGCAGTGCGATTGCTGATTATGCTAAGCGCTGGGGGATTGAGACCCTCTTTGGCATCCTCAAAAGCCGAGGGTTTCAGCTAGAGGATACTCATCTACGCGATGGGGCGCGGGTCAGTAAATTGCTGGCACTGCTGGGCTTGGCTCTTGCTTGGGCATTGCATGTGAGTTTGTGGCAACACCAACTCAAACCTCTCAAGCTCAAAGCTCACGGGCGCAGAGCGAAGAGTTTGTTTCGTTATGGACTCGACTACTTGAGCAATATCATGCACAATCTCGACCACAAGGCTGAGCCGTTTGCTCAGGTCGTTCAGTTTTTGTCCTGTACTTAGGTACTGTTCATAACACGAACGAATCGATCTGGCTGTGCGAACTCCATCGTGTTTCTCCGGCGAGAGTGAACGTGAAACTTGTCAACAAGAAGAAGAGAAAACGCCGATCGCGCTCCGGCTAATGCGATCGGCGCAAGCCTGGAGATTTAGGCAAAACGGATCTCAAAACTCCACACAAGAACTGCGAGCCCGGGGAGCAGCCCTCTGGGACGAGCAAGGCAAACCCTATCGGATGGCCGGCTCCCATACCGATATCAC
>JBCBTL010000418.1:0-3386 GCA_039818705.1 Cyanobacteria bacterium J06639_1 | reverse complement strand
ATGCAAGCATCCGTCGTGCGTCGCGAGGCTGATTTAACGGGAGAGGAACTGAGCGTGATCGGGTTGGAATGGCTGCATAATCCAGACAAGCTGCAAGCTATGCGACAGCAGTTGGGTACGCTAGCCGCGAGTCAGGCGGGAAGCCACATGGCCGCCCTCGTGCGAGACATCATTGCGCCCGTATCCTCTAAGACCTCAGTGTCGTAAGGCGATCGCCCGCTCACTCGCTAACACGCTCACCCCATATCAAGCGTTCATTCGTCCAATGCCCCACGCTTTCTTTCTAGGATTATTAGGTGCGTCGAGCCTCTTCATTGGGGCACTGCTGGGGGTGTATTGGAAACCCAGTCGCATTATTTCAGCGGCGATTATGGCGTTCGGTAGCGGTACGCTGCTGTCTGCGCTGGCGTTTGACATTACGCTGCCGTCGTATCACGGGGGTGGGGCTTGGCCGGTGTTGGTCGGCTTTTTGACGGGAGGCGGACTCTTTAACGTCCTTACGCGCTACGTCGATCGCCTGGGAGGTTTCTTGCGCAAACCCGCCTCCCGTCGCCGCTTTTTGTTCCAACGTCGCCAGGCCGAGACCTCTGCTGTTCTGGATGAAATTTCTCACATCGAAGTGATGCAGCGGATTCCGCCCTCAGAAGCTCAAGCGGTGATCCCTTTGCTGCGTCCGATGCACGCGGAAGACGGCGACGTGCTGTTCCGCGAAGGGGATATCGGCGACTGGTTCGGCATGATCGTTAAAGGCGAAGTCGATATTTGTAAAAGCGGTCAGAAAATATCACAGTTGGGGCCGGGAGAGGTTTTTGGCGAAATGGCTCTCCTGACTGGAGATCGACGCTCGGCTAGTGTCGTGGCGCGATCGCCTATCGATCTCTACCGTCTCAATCGCGAGCATTTCGATGACTTGATGACGCGATCGCCTCACCTCGCCCGCGCTCTCAGCCGCGTACTCGCCAAACGCTTGCAATCCACCACCGACATTCGCGTCAAAGCCGAGAAAGATTTACAGGCTTGGCGACGCATGGCACTCGACAGCGTGGAATTAGATCTCTCTCCCGCCGAAGAACAGGAGATGATTCAGTCGCTCGTGAAAGATGCGGCTCCGTTTGCGATTTGGGTGGGGACGTTGATCGACAACGTGCCGGAGGCGATCGCGATCGGCATGTCGGCGCATATGGCGATCAATCATTCATTTTTGTTGGCTGTCTTTCTGTCCAACTTGCCGGAAGCGCTCTCCAGTGCTCGCGGCATGAAAGAGTCCGGTACGTCCGTCAAACAGATTCTCAGCCTGTGGGGCGGCCAAGTGATTTTGTGCGGCCTCTGTGCGGCGGGCGGGAGCATCTTGCAAATGCACTCATCTCCCATCGTGCTGTCACTTGCCCAAGGCGTTTCCGGCGGCGCAATTCTCGCGATGATTGCCAGCACGATGATGCCTGAAGCCTACGAACTCGGCGGCGGGTCGGTCTCGTTTTCAACCATTTTGGGGTTTTTGACCGGATTTATGCTGGCGTTGCCCGAGCTGTAGCAGCGCAGGCATCCTTTGCCTGGGTTAGCAAGCCTGCCTGGATTAAAAAGACGACTGCGATCGCCCTCATCCCATCCCGATCGGAGCAAGAGGGTGCGTTTTCGAGCAGAAAACAAACTTTTGTAGCGTGTCGGACAGACAACAAGGCGATCGCATTTTATGCCCCTCTTGGCCGGACGTTATTCAGGTCTTAACCTCCAGCAAGTACTGTCAGGCTGCGATAGTGCGTGCGGTCGCGCGGACTGGGTCGCGTGTGTCTGCCATAGAGAGAGCGTGTAGTGACTGACCAATCGATCGACCTCAAGGTTCTCGGAACCTACGAATCGGGTGTTTTTGATGAAAGTGCGGCGGAAATCGTCGCCCACGACCCAGCCAATCAACGTCTGTTTGTTGTCAATGCTGATAGTAACCAGCTCGATATTATCGATATCAGCGACCCGAGCACCCCGACCGCTGATGGCTTCGTCGAGTTTTCTGAGTTTGGGACAGGTGTCAACAGCGTAGCTGTGCGGGGTAATGTACTGGCGGCTGCCATTGAGGTGGAAACCGAGAATGGAGCCCAAGATCCCGGCAAAGTCGTCCTCATCGACCTCGCGAACTTCACTACGACCGCAGTGGATGTCGGTGCGTTACCCGACATGCTGGCGTTTACGCCTGACGGTCAGAAGATATTGGTTGCCAATGAAGGGGAACCTAACGACGAGTACGACACCGATCCAGAAGGTTCGATTAGCATTATCGACCTTTCGAATGGTGTGGCTGAAGCTGCGGTGACGACCGCAGACTTTTCGGCATTTAACGACCAAATTGACGACCTGCGTGCGGCAGGAGTTCGGATCTTTGGGCCGAATGCAACGGTGGCTCAAGATCTCGAACCCGAGTTCATCACGATTTCGGCTGATTCGCAGACGGCTTGGGTGGCGCTGCAAGAAAATAACGCGCTAGCTGTGGTGGATATTGAGTCGGGTGAAGTAACCGACATTCTGCCGCTGGGATTCAAAGACCACAGCGCTCCGCCCGAGCTAACCACATTCTTCTTTGAAGATGCTGACCTGCCTGAGATCGGCACGTCAGACGCGCGCGGCGATATCCTCATGGGTGGGTTTTCGGGTCTGCACTATGCAGGCATGAATCCTGACAACGGCAATTTGCAGTTTTTGACCCACGGCGATCGCGGCCCCGACGACGGCTCTCGCGACACGGACGGCGACGGCAGCAATGACGCTCGGGTGTTCTTGATTCCCGACTTGCAGCCGGAAGTGGTGACGATCGAACTCGATCGCGATTCCGGCCAGCTCAGCGTTGTCGATCGCGTTGGCTTAACTGATAAAGATGGGAATGCTCTTTCCGGTCGCCCTAACCTCGCGACGGACGATGGCGGCAGAACTCCTATTGACGAAGACGGCAATGTGCTAACGCTCGATCCTCTGGGAGCTGACCTGGAAGGGATCGTGGCTGCGCCCAACGGGACGTGGTGGATGGTAGACGAGTACCGTCCTGCGATCTATCACTTCGATTCGGATGGGACGCTGATCGAACGCTACGTCCCGGAAGGATTGCCTGAAAGCTTGGGTGTCGGTGCGCTCCCGGCAGACTACAACACCCGTCGGGATAATCGCGGCTTTGAAGCTGTGGCGCTTCAGGATGGCAAGGTGTATGCCTTCATCCAAACCCCGATGAATAATCCGAATTCTCGCGAGAGCAATATCATTCGGATTTTGGAGTTCGACCCGGCCACGGAAACCACCACCGGAGAATATCTCTACCTGCAAGAGGATATGGGCGGCGGCAGCGACAAGATCGGCGATGCCGTGTCGCTAGGTGATGGCGAATTTTTGGTCATCGAGCGCGACTC
>JBCBTL010000417.1:0-3419 GCA_039818705.1 Cyanobacteria bacterium J06639_1 | reverse complement strand
ATTCTCGACCACCTTTCTCAGGGCACGCTGGATGCTAGCCAGGTGCGATCGCTGGTACTCGATGAAGCCGACCGGATGCTCGACATGGGCTTCCAGGAAGATGTCGAGAAAATTCTCAGCCATTTGCCCGACCAGCGCCAGAACGCATTTTTCTCGGCTACGTTTTTGCCCGAATTGCGCCGCATGGCTCATAACTATTTGAGCGATCCGGTCAATATCAACATCGATAGCGATGTCGATGATGCGGCCAATATCGACCAGCGGGTTTGTTTCGTCGGGTCTTACCGCCACAAAATGGCGGTGCTCTCGCGCCTGATTGAAATGGAGCGCCCGAAAGCCGCCATTATCTTCACCAAAACGAAGCAGGGAGCCAACGAGGTCGTTTCGGCACTGGTGGAGTCCGGCCAGCGGGCAGAAGCATACCACGGCGATTTGAGTCAGACTGCTCGGGAAGCGGCGATTCGTAAATTCCGCAGCCATGCGATCGACCTTTTGGTCGCAACCGATGTGGCCGCGCGCGGATTGGACATCGAGCAGGTATCCCACGTTTTCAACTTCGACCTGCCGGGCACGGCGGCGGCCTACGTTCACCGAGTCGGACGGACGGGACGAGCCGGTCGCGACGGCGTAGCCATTACGCTGACGACCCGGCGCGAGAACTATTTGGTACGTCGCTTCGAGAACGCGATCGGCAACTCCATTACCCCAATGCAGATTCCGTCCTGGCAGGACGTTAAGGAGCTGCGACAAACGCGACTGATGGAAGCGCTACGCTCCAAGATCGACAGCGAAGAGTCGGCGATCGCGCGTCAGCTTGCCGCTCACCTATCGGAGAACTGCGACCCGCTCGACATTGCGACTGCGGCTTTGAACCTGTTGCAAGCTAAAGTGCCTGAGTTTTCTTTGGAAACGCCGGAAACGCCCGCTCTGGATAGCTTTAAGTCCGGTAACGGCGGCGGTTACGGGAATGGGAATGGCGGTCGTCGCCGCAACGGTCGATCGCGCTCGAACAGCAATATGGTGCGCTTATTTATGAGTGCGGGGCGCAATGCGGGCATTCAGCCGCGCGATATCGTCGGGGCGATCGCGAACGAAGCGAACATTCCGGGCAATACGATTGGGGCGATCGACATCCGCGACACCTGCTCGTTTGTAGAAGTGCCCCCCGAGCATTGCCAAGCCATTTTGAATCTGCGTCAGATGCAGCTTCGCGGTCGCGCGGTCTCCTTCGAGATTGCCCGCGCCCGTCCGGCTCGACCCCGCACCAATTCGGCACCTCCCGCCTACGCTGAAGCTTAACGGCGCAGCTTGGCTCGAAGTGCCCAGCCGCCCAGCAAAATTGCGATCGCGTACGGACTGTAGGCGATCGCCCAGATTCCGGTTTGCAAGAGTCCCAAACTGAACTGCCCCACAGAATGCGTCGATTGCTGCCACGCACGAGCGAGCTGTCGTCGGGGCGATCGCGAGCCGGGCGTGGCGGTTGCCGTTGATTCTAGGGTGACGTTCACGGTGGAGTAGGCGACGCGAGCGGTTAAGTTGGCCTGCTGGGCGGAAATGCGCTCGATGGATTCGCGGATACGACTCAGTTCGCGGGAGACTTCGAGGACTTCCGAGAGTTTGCCAGAACGCTCCATGATCGCCTGTACGCTGGCTTCAGCTTTGCGCAGATTGTTCAAGCGCGCCTCGTAGTCCACCAACTGCGCCGACACGTCTTCGGCAGTTACCGACTGGTGGGTTACGTCTCCGAACGTGTGGAGGGTCGCGATCGCTCCATCCAACCGCCTCTGCGGCACGCGCACTCGCATCCAAGCGGTTGGGGGCTGGCCTTCGAGTGCGAGGGAACTGTGGTTCATCTCTAGCACGTCGCCTCGCTCGCGCGCTAGCAGGGCATTGATGTCTGCAAGTGCTGTCGGGATAGAGTCCACCCGCAGGTGCAGTTCGGCGGTGCGGACGAGCTGCGATCGCTCGGTTTGCTCCGGTTCTAGGGCAGGAGGCTCCACGAGGAACCCAGAGGCGAGGCTGGCAGGCGCGGGAGGAGCTGCGGGGATTGAGGCAATGTCCATCTCGGCTGCCATACCGCTCTCGGCGATCGCGTCGCGGGACGCATAATTCTGGACGAGTTGCGATTCGGTGACAGCTCCGCAACCTCCTAGCAGCGCAGTCGCGATCGCGATGCTGCCCAACCAGTGACCTCGGTGACTCATGCTGCGTACCCCAGTGCGATGCTTTCATCGTGTCAGGCGGGCGAGCAGGCGATCGCGAGGTTGCGAGTTTTGCAACGGGAAGAGGGGCGATCGCTTGCAGCCTCCACTCGCTGCGGCAAAACCCATTGCGTACAATACGAACGCAAGACGAGGTGTGAGCGATGAGCCAGCGGGTGTGGGTGTGGTCGATGGTCTTCGGCCTCACTTTCGGAGGATTGTTGGTAGCTGGGTGTGGCACTACGTCGAGTCCGAGCGCTAGCCGACCTGGGACTCTCCGCACGGTCGATCTGAGCGTTGCGGTTCAATTTCCTAACGCGACCCCAGCGGATGCCACAAAGCTCGTCATCCCTGACGATACGACCAGGATTGACGTGAGTGCCGTTGCGGTCAACAGCGACGTGTTTCCTTACGTACTCGATCCGCCGTTGGAACTCACTCCTGCGAATCCAACCGGCACGCTGCCCGCCGTGCCGATTGGAGCAGAGCTATCGATTGTCGCACTGGCCTTCAATGCCAGTGAGGAAATCATCGCAACGGGAGCCAGCCTGGAGGTTATTGGGGAAACCGAGCCGAGGGAGATCGCGCTGACGTTAGAGGCGATCGCTGCTGGCATTCAAATTGCGGATGCGAATTTAGAGGCGATCGTCAGGATTGAGTTGGGGCTTTCTGCCTCCGAACCCATTACGCCAGAGGTCGCTCTGGAGCTGACGACATTGAATGCTTCGGAGTCAAACATTTCATCTTTGGCGGGACTCCAATTTTTTGAGAATCTAACGGTCATCAACCTCCGAGACAACTTGATTTCAGACATCGAGCCACTCGCGGAGAATTCCGGACTCGCTTCCGGCACCCAAATCGACTTGCGCGACAATCCGTTGTCCTCCGAGGCACGGGATGGGCAAATCCCTGAATTGGAGACCCGAGGTATTCAAGTTCTGGTCACGCCTGTGGCAACAGACATTCAAATTGTCGATGCGAATTTGGAGGCGATCGTCAGGAGCGCGTTGGGACTATCTGCCTCCGAACCGATTACTGATGTCCGAGCGTTAGAGCTGACGACGTTAAGCGCATCTGAGTCGAACATTGCATCGGTGGAGGGACTCGAATTTTTCGAGAATCTGACCGTCATCAACCTCAGAGATAACGCGATCGCCGATCTACAACCGCTCTTGCAAAATCAGGGGCTCGGCTCGGGAGTGCAAATTGACCTGCGCG
>JBCBTL010000416.1:0-3429 GCA_039818705.1 Cyanobacteria bacterium J06639_1 | reverse complement strand
CGATCGCCTCCAACACCTCGGCTGGACGGTCAACCGTCGCGCCACCATTGGCTCTCAGTTCTATTACGCTTGGACGCTAGAAGCGTTACCCATTGCCAACGACAGCCAGGCGCAATAACCGAATCGCTCCGGCGAGAGGCATAGAGACTCGCGATCGCCCGGTCGAGAATGTGTCACGATGTGGTAGAAGTTTGACTGCCTCGGGAATGCGAGGGATCGATTCGTGGGTCTATCCGTTTACAACACCCTCTCTCGTCGCAAAGAAAGCTTCGAGCCGCTGACTCCTGCGAACGACTCGGGCAAACCGCAGGTGAAGATGTACGCCTGCGGCGTAACGGTGTACGACTATTGCCACCTCGGACACGCGCGCACGTATATTGTTTGGGACATTGTGCGCCGCTACTTGCGGTGGCGTGGCTATGATGTCACTTACGTTCAGAACTTTACGGACGTAGACGACAAGATCCTCAAGCGTGCCCTCAAAGAGAATTCCTCGATGAGCGAAGTCTCAGAACGTTACATCGAAGCATACTTCGAGGATATGGAGCGCCTAAATATTGAACCGGCAGATATTTACCCGCGAGCCACGCGATCGCTCCAAGCTATCTACCAGCTCATTCAGGATCTAGAACTCAAATCACATGCGTATCGAGTACGAGGTCAGGGCGACGGCGAGGACGTGTATTATTCCGTGAGGACGTTTGCGGAATACGGCCAACTGTCGGGACGTCAACTCAACGACATGCGAGCGGGGGCGAGCGGGCGTGTGGGATCGGAAGAATCCATCAAGCGCGATCCCTTTGACTTCGCTCTGTGGAAGTCGGCGGGTCAGGATGAAGAAGGGTTTGATTCACCGTGGGGACGCGGACGTCCGGGCTGGCATATCGAATGCTCGGCGATGATACGCGACGTGTTGGGCGATCGCATTGATATCCACGCGGGCGGAGCAGACTTGGTGTTCCCCCATCACGAAAACGAAATCGCCCAATCCGAACCCATCACGGGCAGACCGTTTGCCAAATACTGGATGCACAACGGCTTTCTCAATATCGACGGCGAGAAGATGTCCAAATCTTTGGGCAACTTCACCACGATTCGGAATTATCTGGAAACGCGATCGCCCGCTGCCCTACGCCTTTTCTTCTTACAAACTCACTACCGCAGCCCCATCGATCTCACCGACGACAGCTTGAAGGCCGCAGAAAACGGCTGGCAGACGCTTTCTCGCGCGATCGACTATGCGGGCTCGTGCGTTTCCATCGATAGCAAATCGGATGCAGAGGCGATCTCCGAGTTCCAAACAGCAATGGACGACGATTTCAACACCTCCACTGCCCTAGCCGTTGCCTTCGATTTGGCAAAGACGCTGAATAAAGAAAAAAATCTAGAAACGCACCAGGGTAAAGGTGAGTTACCTCCCGCCGTTCTGTCTGCAAAAGCCAGTGCTCTACTCGAAATCGCCGATCTGCTCGGCCTGATGGGATTTGAGGAGGACGCAGATGATGAGAGTGATGCGGATGACATCTCCCCAGCCGAAATCGAACAGATGTTAGTGCAACGGCATGAGGCTCGCAAGGCGAGGCAGTTTCAACAAGCTGACGAGATTCGCGATCGCCTCACCGCGTTGGGCATCACTATCATCGATCGCCCTGACGGCACGAGCCACTGGACGCGCGCGGAGTAGAGGGCGATCGCGTGGGCGAGAGAGCTGCGATAGGGTCTCGGTAGCTTTGCATTGCCAATCAGCTCTTAGGGTCGGAAATGAGCAACGAAGCGATCGAGATGGTCGAGCCGCCAGCGGGCATCCGTGCGGCGATCGCTCCGAATTTCCAAAACGCGCACCCCAGCTTCTGGAAGTGGGTCGAGGGCGTTTGCGAATTGCTGCCACGTTTCGACGAGTTCCCACTCAACGCCGTAAGCCGCACAGAGTTTGGCAACATCGACCTGTTGAGGGGTAGCGAAAAACTCCTCAAACGGCGGGTCGTAGTTGGCGACAGGCAACAAATTAAAAATGCCGCCGCCATTGTTGTTCAGCAGCACGATCGTTAAATGACCGCGCAGTTTTTGGGCTGCAAGAAAGCCATTGGTGTCGTGCAGAAGCGCTAAGTCTCCTGTTAACAAAACGCTGCCGCGATCGCCGTGAGCCATCCCCAGCGCAGACGATAACGTTCCGTCGATGCCGTTTGCGCCTCGGTTGCAGTAGGGACGTACCCGCGATCGCCCCGTCCCCCAAAACCACTCCACGTCGCGTACGGGGGTGCTGTTGGCAATAAAAAGCAGCGTTTTCTCAGGCAAATGACGAGATAACATCCAGGCCACTTTGCTCTCTAGCAGGCGATCGCAGTTCGACATCAGGTCGTCAACAGCCGCGCGGACGTGCTGTTCCGCGTCCAGCCAGAGTTTCGCCTGAGGTGGTAGAGCAGACACTCGGTTCGCCAAACTTCCGGCTAACTGTTCGACCGAAATCGGCAGACGTTCCGCGCGACCGTGCAGCGGATCGAGATTGCGATCGCCTGCATCCACCACCCACGTCAACGGCTGCCAGCGTTCCAAACGCTGTCGCAGCACTTTGCTGGTGGGGAGCGCGCCCACTTGCAGGACGATATCGGGTTTTAACCGTTCGGTTAGATCGCGATCGCGCAGAATCAGATCGTAATGAGCGACGAGATTCGGGTTGAGATCGGCGTAATTCCGCAGCGGAGACAGTCCTTCCGCCAGAACCGGCCACCCGAGATATCGAGAAAGTCGGGCGATCGCCTCGCAGTACGCTTCTGGATCGGTAGGGAAGGTGGGGCCGGCAACGATGAGACCGCGATCGCACTCTTCCCAACTGTGAGGGCGCTCGACAATTGTCCGAAAAGCCTCAGCAGGGCGCGGATACACCCCAGCAAAAAAATGGTTCGCATCAAAGTCGCCTTCACGCGCGACGACATGTGGATCGGGCGCGGGCACGAGGGGATCGCGGAAGGGAATGTTGAGGTGGACGATACCGGGGACGGGGGAGAGCGATCGCTCCCAAGCATAGATAGCCGTCTGCCGCAGATACCGCAGCATGTCATCCGACGCGTTCGGCTCGGCCAGCGTGGTTTGCCAATTAGGATAGTCTCCGAACAGCCGCGCTTGGCGGATCGTCTGACCGGAATGACAGTCTTGCAGTTCGGGCGGGCGATCGGCAGTCAAAATCAACAGCGGCACCCGGCTTTCGCGAGCCTCGATCGCCGCTGGAAACATATTCGCTCCCGCCGTTCCGGAGGTGCAGGCGATCGCCACAGGATTTCCGGTACGCTTTGCGATGCCGAGAGCGAAAAAACTAGCCGAACGCTCGTCCAGGATGGGAATACATTCAATCCCTTCGTCCTGCGCGAGCGCGAATACGAGCGGCGTCGATCTCGATCCGGGCGAGATAATCGCGTGCGTCAGTCCCAGCCG
>JBCBTL010000415.1:0-3432 GCA_039818705.1 Cyanobacteria bacterium J06639_1 | reverse complement strand
GTGGGAACAGGACGGTGGAGAGCGATCTGCAAAACGCTGCTGGACTGATAAGGACGACGATACCCTGCACGCACGACGACAGGGCACAACAACGTGCTGACAACGTTTTCAGCGATCGCACCCACTTCTATTTCCTCTTCGAGCACAGCACTGAAAAAGCAGCAATGTACTTCACTTGACAGGTACTATTCGTGCGTCATGCCAATTCCCCAGATTTGCGACCGATGATGGCGTAGAACGGATCGCTGGGAGGGCGCAGGAGAGACATGAAGCCGGTACTGCCTTGGAGCGATCGCCCGGTGCGCTTCGCCACTTCAATGGACTCGAATTTGCCCACAGACTCGAAATATTTGCACACGAGCTGGACGTGACTGCCATCCGAGCCGTCTCGCCAGGCTTGGATGGCTTTTTGGTAAAACATCCGGTTCGAGAAGCTGACGATCGCCACGCCTCCAGGCTTGAGAATCCGCCAAATTTCGGCGAATACGGCTTCGGGATACTGCAAATACTGCACTGAAACCGTGTTGAGGACAGCATCGAAATAATCACCTTCCAGCGGTAAGAGCTGTTTTTGATTCAAATTCTGGCGGAAATAGCGATCGAGACGAGGATTGCGAGCGAGTTCTTCCTCGTTCATGCCGTGACCGACCACCTCGGCGAATTCCATTTCGGGCGGGAGGTGGGACACCCAACTGCTCATCATGTCGAAGATACGAGCTTGAGGGGTTAGGTAGCGGCGGTACAGCTCCGTGAGCTGCATGATGAAAGCATCGTCTACGTGATTGACGAAGCGGGGGTAATCGTAGAAGTCAAAATCGTCGCTCTCATCGAGTTTGGAGCGCTTTTCAACAGACAGCAGCACGGCGATCGCGAGAAAGACAACATTTCGTTACAATTTTAGAATAACGGCATCTTCCCTCGCTGCGATCACCGCAGTCTCTCCCGTTCGCGATCGCTCCCAAAATGCTTAGATCGAGTTGTTACTTCCCCGTTGGATGCTGTTGACTGCTGCTTCCCCCACCGTCGCCGCCGAGCCGGACATTCGCGCCGAAACGCTGAATTTGTTGGAATGGCCGCGCTTGTGCCAACACCTCGCCTCGTTTGCTTCGACTGAAATCGGGGCTGAGGCGGCGCGGGCGTTGCTGCCGTGGCGATCGCAATCGGTAAGCGATCGCCTGTTGGCCGAAACGGAAGAGGCGATCGAGCTGGAAATGCTGCTGCCCGGTGGCGTGCCGATGCGGGGCATTCGCGATTTGGTGGAGTCGTCCAAGCGCGCTGAGCTGGGGGGGATGCTGCGGGGACGAGAGCTAATCGAAATTGCAGAAACTCTGGCGGCGGCGCGCAAGGCTCGACGGGCGATCGACGATCGCGAGTCCGTGCCGCTGCTCAAAGATATGGTCTCCGTCATGCGCACGTATCCCGAGCTGGAGCGGGAGATCGTGCATTGCATTGACGAGCGGGGGGAGGTGAACGATCGCGCTAGCGACACGCTGGCTCAGGTGCGCCAGCAGATGCGGACGATTCGCGACCGCGTGCGGGAAAAACTTCAGCGCTTGATTTCGATGCACGCTTCGGCATTGCAAGAACCCGTCATGACGTTGCGGGACGATCGCTACGTTTTGCCCCTCAAAGCCACCCATCGCGATGTCATCTCTGGCCCCGTGCGGGATAGCTCGGGAAGTGGCGCAACTCTCTATATCGAACCGAACAGCATTGCGGGGGATAACGATCGCCTGCGCCAGCTCCAGGGACGCGAACGCAGAGAAGAAGAGAAAATTTTGCGGCAGCTCAGTGCTTCAGTCGGTGAAGTTGCGGACGGATTGCGGCAGTTGCAGGAGGCGATCGCTCAGCTCGATCTCACCCTCGCGCGAGGGCGTTACAGCTCGTGGTGTCGGGGGGAGCGACCGAGATTTTCAGAAGCCGAAACCCTGCGCTTGTTGCAGGTGCGTCACCCGCTGCTCATGTGGCAAGCCGAGCGCCAAGCCGAACTCGATCCCGATGCCGCGCCGCGCATCGTACCGATCGACTTAGCTGCCGCCGATCGCTTCAAAGTTGTGGTGATTACGGGGCCGAACACGGGCGGCAAAACCGTCGCGCTCAAAACCCTGGGGTTGATGGCGTTGATGGCGAAAGCCGGGTTGTTCTTGCCCGCTGAAGCTCCTGCCGAAATTCCTTGGTTTGAAGGGGTATTTGCCGATATTGGGGACGAGCAGTCTTTAGAGCAGAGCTTATCTACATTTTCCGGGCATATCCGCCGCATCGGGCGTATTTTGGATGCGATCGGCGATCGCTCTCTCGTTCTCCTGGACGAAGTGGGAGCCGGAACCGACCCCACCGAAGGCACGGCACTGGCGACCTCGCTACTCCAACATCTCGGCGAAACGGCTTTGCTAACTGTCGCTAGCACCCACTACAGCGACCTCAAAGCCCTGAAGTACCAGCACTCTCATTTCGAGAACGCTTCCGTTGAATTCGACATCGACACCCTCGCCCCCACGTACCGTCTGCTCTGGGGCATTCCGGGCAGGTCGCAAGCGTTGGCCATTGCCAGTCGCTTAGGACTCGACGACGAGCTAGTCGATCGCGCTCGCAACTTACTGCGCGGAGACGACCATCGGGTAGAAGACGCGATCGTCGGTCTAGAGCGACAGCGTGCCGAACACGAAGAAAAAATGCTGCACCTGGAGAGTATGCAGCGCCAGCTCGAAGGCTTGCAGCGCCAGATGGAGGCGAAGTCGCAGCAGCTTCAGGAACTAGAGGCCACTCTCAACGCTCGCCAATCTCGCGCGGTGGATGAAGAAATTCAGTCCGCCCGCCGCGAAGTTGCTGCCGTTATCGAGAAACTCAAAAAAGGCAAGAAAACCGGACAAAAAGCCCAGAAAACGACGGCAGAACTCGATCGCCTTCAAACTCGTTTCGCCATTCCCGAACCGGAAATCGATACCGAGTTTTATCCCGAACTAGGTGATCGCGTGCGATTGCGCGGACTGGGACACAAAGGAGAAGTGATCGCGATCGTAGGGGACGACATCACCGTTCGCAGCGGCCTCCTGAAATTCAGCGTGTCTCTCAATCAAATCGAGCCAATAGACGAAGTTCAAGCCGAGAAGCGTCAGCGTCCCAAGCCCGCTCCTGTGCCGCAGTCAGAAGACCCCGCGCCGCAGGTACGCACCAGTCAAAATACTCTCGACCTGCGCGGCATGAGAATTCACGAAGCCGAACGGGAGATGGAAGACGCGATCGCTGTCGCCCCACCTGGTGCGATGTGGTTGATTCACGGTCGCGGCACGGGCAAGCTCAAGGCTGGCGTGCGTGCCTACCTCAAGTCGCACCCCCGCGTCACCGAATTTGCAGATGCAGCCCACGAAGACGGTGGCGCTGGCGTTACCGTCATTCAACTGCGCGCGTGAACTAGCCTGCTGTAGTTGCAGG
>JBCBTL010000414.1:0-3444 GCA_039818705.1 Cyanobacteria bacterium J06639_1 | reverse complement strand
CTAAGGAAGATTTTCAAGATAGTCCTTGATTTTCAGCTTAAGTTCCCGAGAAATTGGAAACGAATCGATTTTCTTCTTGATGACCACCTTAGTGCTAACTGTACGTGAAGAAGCTACGGCTTAGTCGAGGTTTCTCTTGGTTAAGATCTGCGAGCAATGCTCATCTATATTGACGTCTGTCCCGATGTAGAAAATGTAGGTTTATTGATGCGGATTCCAAGAGCCAGTCTCGGTCGACTGCTCTCTTCACATCTTCTTTGATTGACAATCTATTTGGCGATCACCATACCTGTCACAGCCTGCGCCAGCGACGGAGGGCTTGAGTGAGCAATTCTTCCGACGCTTTCGGCCCCCAGGTTCCGGCTTCGTAGGTGTAAACGGGGATGCGCTCGCTTTCGGGGCCTTCCCACGCTGTCAAAACCGGGGTGACCACGCGCCACGCGGCTTCCACTTCGTCCGATCGCGTAAACAGCGTTTGATCGCCCAACATGCAGTCGAGCAACAGGCGATCGTAAGCGTCGGCACTCTTGACTCCAAAGGCCGTGCCGTAGCGGAAATCCATGTCTACCGATCTCGATCGCAATTCCGGCCCCGGCATTTTGGACTCAAACCGCAGTGAAATTCCTTCGTTTGGCTGAATGCGTAGCACCAGAATGTTCGGACTCACCTGACGCGCTGCCGACTCGAATAACAACAGCGGCACTTCGCGGAAGTGAATGGCAATTTCGGTAATTTTCTTGGGGAGACGCTTGCCCGTGCGCAAATAAAATGGCACGCCCTGCCAGCGCCAGTTATCGCAAGCTAGCTTTAGCGCCACATAAGTAGGCGTGACCGAGTTCGGATTCACATCCGGCTCGTCCAGATAGCCAGCGACTTGCTCGCCTGCCATCCACCCCGATGAATATTGCGATCGCACCGTACAGGCCGACACGTTGCGGGGATCGTCAATGCGCGTTGCCTGCAACACTTTGACTTTCTCATTCCGCACGCCGTCATTGGCTAGCGAGACGGGCGGCTCCATCGCGACGAGCGTAAACAGTTGCAGGAGGTGATTTTGCACCATGTCCCGCAATGCACCAGACCCGTCGTAGTATCCGGCGCGTTCTTCTACGCCAACGGTTTCAGCCACCGAAATCTGGACGTGATCGACGTAGTTGCGATTCCATAGCGGCTCGAAAATGGCGTTGGCGAAGCGAAACACCAACATGTTTTGGACGGTTTCTTTGCCCAGATAGTGGTCGATACGGTAGATTTGGCGCTCGCTACACACCTCGCGCACGATCGTGTTCAGCTTTTGTGCCGAGGGCAAGTCGTGGCCGAAGGGTTTTTCGATGACCACCCGCTGGCGATCGCGATCGCTCAGCATTCCCGCCGCCCCCAATTGCTGAATGGCGGTTGGAAAGAACTTAGGAGAGACAGCCAGGTAGTACACGCGGTTATCGCGAACGCCGTGCTGCTGCTCTAACTCCCCAAGCAATTTGTTGAGCTGGCGGTAGCTCTCGCCATCGCCCATGTCGAGCGAGAAGTAATACAGGCGGCTGGCAAAGCTCTCCCACACGTCTTCCGAACCGAAGTCTTTGGGGGCGAACTCTTTGACCGCCTCTTTCATCTTGTCGCGGTAGGTTTCGTGGCTCCACGGTCGCCGCGCCGTCCCCACGATCGCGAATTCGGGGGGCAAGCGCCGGTCTTGAAATTGCTTGTAGAGGGCGGGAATCAGTTTGCGCGCGGCCAAGTCTCCTGACGCTCCGAAAAGCGTGAAGATGAGTGGCTCAGGAGTGCGCTCCTGAGTAAGGCCGACCCGAAGTGGATTTGCTGCTAGTGCAACCATAAGACCTGTGGGGTGGGGTTTGAGCTGGATGGAAACGGGAAAACTCTAGCGATCGCGAAAACGCAAAGGGTGACAGGCGATCGCCTCTAGCACGTCGCCCCGGTTGAGGCACTGTCGCGCAGAATTGATTCGACTTCAGCCACATTTTCGGCGCTACCGATAATTAGGGGTACGCGCTGGTGAATCTCAGTTGGCTGGATGTCGAGGATGCGAATGTCGCCCGTCGTCGCCCGCCCGCCCGCTTGTTCGAGCAAGTAGGCCAGGGGTGAGGCTTCGTAGAGCAATCGCAGCTTGCCATGCGGCTTACTGACCGTGCCGGGGTAGAGGTAAACGCCGCCGTAGATGAGGATCCGATGCACGTCGGCCACTAGTGCGCCGCTGTAGCGCGCCGTATAGCCGTCCTGACGGTGAACGTAGCGGATGTACTCCTGCATCGCACCCGACCACTTGCAGAAATACCCTTCGTTGACGCTGTAGGTGTTGCCGCGTTGGGGGGTGCGGATGTCGGGTTTCGAGAGGATGAATTCGCCGAGGCTGGGATCGAGGGTGAAGGCGTGAACGCCTTTGCCCATCGAGTAGATGAGCTGAGTGCTGGGGCCGTAGAGAATGTAGCCCGCAGCAAGCTGTTCCGAGCCGGGCTGAAGTAGGTCTTCGTCGTGACCTCGGTTCTCGCCTTTCATGCGAATGATCGAAAAGATCGAGCCGATCGATAAATCGGCATCGAGGTTAGAAGAGCCGTCGATGGGGTCGAACAGCAGCGCGTAGCGACCCAGCGAGCAATTTTCGGCTAGTTCGATCGGCCCCGCCACTTCTTCCGATACCATCCGGCAGACAAGACCGCTTTGTTCCAACGCCCGGATGAAGGCGGCGTTGGCGTATTCGTCCATCGCTTTGACAGGTTCGCCCTGGACGTTGACGGAGCCAGTAACACCGAGGGCACCTTCTACCAAGCCCGCTTTGCTGAGGTGCCGGGCGATCATCTTGCCCGCCAAGCTGATGCGGTGCATGAGGGCGCTGAAATCTTGAGCCTCGGGGGAAAAGCGATCGAACTGTTGCAGGACGTGATGGGTCAGGGTCATGAAATCCCGCCGCATCGCCTGCTCGGACTGGGGGGATAGGGCGCTCTCGGAAGCCGTGATGACCATTAGGTTGCCTCGCGTCCGTCGGGTCAGATTTGAGCGTCTTACAGAATGAAAGCGATCGCCACCAAACGCAACGCGCGCCTCCACCTGACATAGTAGGCACGCTAGCTGAGGATGACCTGAGATCCCGACAGACTTACAGATTTAATTCAGCATCAGCAGCGTTGTCATGACTGGAGTTCGCGATCGCCTTTAGCAATGACGTAGCCTCGGGGCGTAATCACGCGATCGCCCCAGATAAAACTGCTGCTATTCCCGATCGCGATCGCCGTCAGCATGTCCGCTGTCTCGACATCCCAATCCGCCAAGGTCGTTACCTGAATGCTTTCGTCAGGACGATAGACGGATTTGGCGATCGCCACCGGGGTATCCGGCGATCGATGTGCCAGAAAAATCTTGCGGGCGATTTCGATCCCTTCGAGGCGAGTTCGCGATCGCGGGTTGTACAGCGTGACGACGAAATCCGCCGCCGCT
>JBCBTL010000413.1:0-3450 GCA_039818705.1 Cyanobacteria bacterium J06639_1 | reverse complement strand
CAGCGCGTTTAGCTCTCGTGGAACCAAGGTGCGGATTTATAAGTCGCCCAACCCGCGAAGGGCCAAGCTCCTAAATGTAAAACGAACAACAAGATACAGCTAATTAGAAGCCGCTCGAATCCCCAACGTTGCCATAGGAGCTTGGCCCTTCGCGGGTTGGGCGACTTATAAATCCGCACCTTGGTTCCACGAGAGCTAAACGCGCTGAGCTGCATATTCCTTCATCGCTTGTCCTGCGGCAAGTGCTTATCTTGCCGCAAAAAACAATCGCCTCTGACAAGCGCCTATCTTGCCGCGAAAAAACAATCGCCTCTGGCAAGCGATCGCAACTCGAAACTTCTCTTGCTCTCAAGGCTCTACAGCAGGCGCGTACCTCATGTTGCCCAACCGAGGCGATCGCTGTGAATTTTGACGGCATGAACCATCCGCTGAAACACGGGAGAGCGAGCGATCGCTGGCATACTGTTGGGGATGCCAACAATCTCGCCCGATCCGGGTTGCGGCCTCCGCTGAGCGCGAACGCGGAGTCCTCACCGATCGGCGATCGCTAGGAACACCATGATGGACGCGACCCAAGCCCTCACTCTGCTCGGACTGGAGGCTGAAGCAACAGAGAAGCAGATTCGCAGTCGATTGTTTCGACACTATCAAGCCGTGACTGCGAAGCTAGCTCAGCTCGACGACGAAGCGCAACGCGACGAGTTAGAAAGCCAGCTCGATTTGCTTACTCAAGCCCGCGAAGTCTTATTGGCAGGAGCCTCTTCATCCCCCGAGCCCCAACAACGGCCAGTGCTATCCGTCGTAGCCGATAACACCAAGCCATCTGAATCCCCCTTGAAATCCATCGATCCAGAGGATTTTCCCGATCGCGTTGCCGTTCTGCTCTACCAAAAGGCAGGCCAAGAAGGCATTCACACGCTGCAAATTCAAGATCGCGACATCGTGCTGGGATTTGAGAGTCAGTTTGGCGCGCGCAAGTACGCGCAACTCCTCAGTCAAAAAGGCTTGCCCAAACCCATCGCCGAATGGTTTCCCACTGGAGATATCGTCGAGTTTTGCGAGGGTGCGGGGTACGGTCTCGTCATCGTGCCTCAAGATGAAACCCTCGATCCCCCCGAGTCCGCCACGGGCAACGTAGACGACTGGTAACCATCGGAGCCACAGCGATCGCTTACCCATCTCGCCCCATCAGCAGTTCGTTATCCTGGGTCGCACCATTCGAGCTTCAATCTGTTCTCGCAGCCCAACCTCAGACGTAGTGGTTAGAGGCAGCGATCGCGCGATCTGAAGGGCGATCTGCAGGTAGGGCTCCAAGATGCGATAGTCCGCATCACTCAAGGTGATGAGGTTGAGGTCGAGGCAGAGTGCCTCTAAAAACACGTGTAGGATGCAATCGAGATAGGCAAAATAAGCTTCAGACGGACGATTGCGGCTTGCGTATTCGTCCTCCAGCCGATCGATCGTCGCGTAACACCGGTGCATTGGAAACCCTTCAAAAACGCCAGAGTCTCCCACGTGACGTACCAGGCTGCGAGCGCGGATGCGAATGCGAGCGAAGTCTTCGCCTCCGACTTTTTCTGCAGGTTTGGTGAATCCGCGGGCAGTCACGCGAGCTGAAATTGCAACCCGACGCACGGACTCGCGGCGTGCGGGCACCAGCGCGCCCGCCAAATCTTTCGCAATGTAAGGCACGAAGCGGCGATCGCGGCTCGACTCCGTGTCGGGGTTGAGAAATAACGCCAGTGCGAGCGCAAAGGCGCGATCGCCCGCAGAAGGCACACCCGACTTTCGAGTCCAATCGCCCTGGGCTGCCCAGCGAACCAACTGTTCCGACTTTCCCCCGCTCAGCACTAATTGAGCGTAGTCGAGCAGGAGGATTGCCAATCGACCATTTCGCTCCAAGTGGGCTCTACTCCTTGCGCGTCTCGTTGGGAGGGTGCGCCTCAACACGAGAAAAAGAGCAGCCCGAAGACTGCTCTTTTCTCAACATCAGACAGTGACGAGACCGACTTAGAACAAGCCCAAGGTGAGAGATTTATCCAAAGGCAGCGTTGCGCCAATACCCAAGTAGATGGTGAACAGCGTGCCCAACAAGAACACGGTGGTAGCTACCGGACGACGCAGGGGATTTTGGAACTTGTTGACATTCTCTAGGAAAGGAATCGTCATCAAGCCCACCGGAATCGAAGACATCAACGCGATACCCAGAAGCTTGTTGGGAGCGACACGCAACATCTGAAACGCGGGATACAGGTACCACTCGGGCAAAATTTCCAGCGGAGTTGCGAACGGATCGGCCGGTTCGCCCACCATTGCCGGATCGAGGACAGCCAGCGCCGCAACGCAGGCGATCGTACCGACAATTACGACGGGGAACATGAACAACAAATCATTCGGCCATGCGGGCTCGCCATAGGTCATGTGACCCATGTTCTTTTCCAGTTTTGCCCGCACTTTGGGGTTGGTTAAGTCAACCTTTTTGACAACAGGCATGGCGTTCTCTCTGAATGCAATGGGGACGAAAAAAGCAGTGTAGATGTGATGCTATGCCACGCTTCAACGTGAAACGCAGTCTAGCAACAAGCTCGATTTACAAGGGGCCGGAGATGCCTTGCTTGCGGATCATCAAGAAGTGCATCAGCATGAACACGGCAATCAGCCAAGGCAGCACGAAGGTGTGCAGGCTGTAGAAACGAGTCAAGGTAGCTTGGCCGACGCTCTCGCCGCCGCGCATGAGCTGCACGACTAAATCTCCCACCACGGGGATAGCGCTAGGAACGCCAGAGACGATTTTCACAGCCCAATAGCCCACCTGATCCCAAGGCAAGGAATAACCGGTTACGCCAAAGGACACCGTAATCACAGCCAAAATGACACCCGTGACCCAGGTCAACTCGCGGGGCTTCTTGAAGCCACCCGTCAAGTAAACGCGGAAGGTGTGCAGAATCATCACCAGCACCATCATGGAGGCGCTCCAGCGATGGATCGAACGCAACAGCCAACCGAAGTTAGCCTGCGTCATGATGTATTGCACGGAGCTAAATGCTTCAGCCACGGTCGGTTTGTAATAAAACGTCATGGCGAAGCCAGTGGCGAACTGAATGAGGAAGCACACGAGCGTGACTCCACCCAAGCAGTAAAAGATGTTGACGTGAGGGGGAATGAATTTGCCGGTGGCATCATCGACGAACGGGGTCAGCTCCAGCCGTTCGTCCAGCCAATCGTATACCTTTGCCATGAAGCCGGAGTCCTAACTTAAGTTATGTATCTTCAGTTAAATAGCGTAACACGACCTCTCAGGTTTGACCGGGCAGGCACGCGGACCTGGAGTGAATAGGTTGCGGGGAGAACGGCCAGGCGTGCAGACTCGATCGCCTTTTGCACGAACGGGCGTTCTCTCCACTGCGATCGCTTGCTAGATTAAGTTGAATCTAAGCGGGTATCTACGGC
>JBCBTL010000412.1:0-3450 GCA_039818705.1 Cyanobacteria bacterium J06639_1 | reverse complement strand
GTTTGCCAAGTATGCGGGCAAGCGGCTGCGCAGCCGTTCGGCTCGCCACAAGGTCTGCAAGAGGCGTCACGTCAATCTCTAGCGCGAGCGCAAAGAAGCTCGCTAGAGCCACATCAATCCACCGCACGCGAGGATTCAGCCGATGTCTGAGTCTCCACCGACATTCGACATTCGTCAGCACGTCGCCTTCGATCCCCGAGGCCGAGCGGTCTGTCCCAGTTGCCGTCGCGACAAGGGAGAACGGTATGGCAAGAAAAACCTTTCCCTCGTGCCTAACACGGAGGGAGCTTACAAATGCCATCGCGGGTGCAGTCCCCAGGAGATTCGCGAGGCGCTGGGACAGTTGCCATCGCGGATCGTCCCCACGGCGATCGCCTGCCAGTCCAAACCCCCGGCATCCGTGACGATATCGGCCAAGCAGGTCGGACGAGCCCATCGTCAGCTCTTCAGTCAGAACGGCCCGGCTCGAAGGTGGCTGCACGATCGCGGCATCACCCAAGAGATGGCCGCGCATTACCAACTTGGGATTACGCTCAAGCGAGGCAGCGATCGCGATCTGTGGGCGATCTCGATTCCGATCCCGGCGGGAGACGGGCGATTCTATCGCAAGCTCCGCATCGCGCCTTGGCTGAGTGCCGACCGACTGCCAGCAGATTATCAACCCTGGAGTCAGTACGGCGTTCCGGCCACGGTCTATTTCACGCACCGTCCGGCCACGGCGACCCAAACCTATCTGTGTGAGGGGGAGTGGGACGCGATCGCTCTCGGATGGCAGGTGCGCGATCGCTCCGACATTGCAGTCGCTTGCTTTACCTGTGGCTGCAATACCGTGCCTCCTCCCGAAGTGCTGGAGCGATTGCCCGGACGGGTGACGGTCTTCTACGACCGCAACGATAAGCCGCTCAAAAACGGCACGGTTCCCGGTGAGGCAGGAGCGCAGAAGGTAGCGCAAGCTCTGGGCGATCGCGCTCGCATCGCACTCGTGCCCCAACGTCCCGAACACGCTCAAATTCACGGTTGGGACGTATCGGACGCGCTGAATGCAGGGTTCGCGCTGGCGGACTTCGCGGAGGCTGCCGAGCGTGCCGTACTGTTCGTCCCTCCTGCCGTGGCTACCCCTGCTGAAACCAGGAGTGATGCCCCAAATCCGTTGAGATCGCGATTGGTGCATAACGACACTCTGCTCGACCGCGCCCCCGACTACACCGAGTGGCTCGTCCCCGACCTGCTCACGGCCAACGAACTTTTTCTGTTGGCGGCCTCTCCGCGTGCCGGGAAATCCCTCCTCGCCATGACTTTGGCGCTCAGCATCGCCAGCGGTCAAAAGTTCCTCAATCGCCCCGTCACTCAAGGCTCGGTGCTCTACATCTGCTGCGAGGACAGCGAAACCAAGATCAAAGAGCGCGAAATCGCTCAGGGCTGGACTCGCGGTCTGCCTGTCTACTGGCTCGACCGTTTCAAACTTTCTGAACTTTCACACCTGCGGGCGATCGCCGAAGAACTCGAACCGCGCCTGATCGTCTTCGACACCCTCAGCCGCATCCGCGACGACGGCATTTCCGAATCTTCAGCCGAAATGTCCCGCTGCCTGGAACCGCTCCAGGAAATGGCGGCAGAACTCAACTGTTGCATCCTGCTGGTGCATCACACGGGCAAGGTCAAGCTCGACAACGCCGACAAAATCGACGTGTTTGAGACGATTCGGGGCAGTTCCGCCATCCGCGCGGTCTGTCGGGGCTCGTGGGTGCTGGCAGCCGACGACAACAGTTGTTACCGCCTCTGCGTCGAGCACGGCTACGGCAAGGAGGATTTGAGGCTGGCGTTGGATGCCTCGACGTTGCGTTGGCAGTCGTTAGGAGGGTGGCAGCCCGCGATGGTGAATCCGACGCAGGCGGAACGGGTGCTGGACTATCTCAATCGGGAGAGGGAAGGGACGATTGACGAGATTCACGCCGCGACCGGGTTGCCGAAGCGATCGCTCTACGTCGTCCTCTCTCGCCTTCACGGAGAAGATAAAGTCAGCAAGGCGGGTAGTCGGCAACAAATCGTTTACAAGTACACAGATGACGACAACTCATGTCGAGCGAGTGCAGAGTGTCACCGGAAAAGCCAGGACGGAATACTTGGAGCAGGCAACAAAGAGGATGCGCTTGAGACCCCCGAACCCACTCAACAACTTTCCAATCCTGGTTCTCCCGGGGAAGTGAAATCTGTTAGCTCAGAGGAAAGACAGGCTTCAATCCCTCACGAAGAGGGAGATACAGCGATTAAACAAGCATCTAACAAGCTGCTAACAAACGCTTGCTTGTTAGATAGCTCATAAGCAAAAATTATCGGCTTCTGCCGCCGCAATTCGAGCCCAGAGAGCATCGATGGAACCGGAGAACTTCACAATGTCAAGCAAATCAGACAACCACTCGGTGTGGCTGAGTACCACAGAAGCTGCTCAAGCATTGGGGTGCTGTAGCAAGCACCTACACCGTTTGAGAAAGAACGGCGTCTTACAGCTAGGCAAGCATTGTCGCAATATCAGCTTTCCGAATGCTGCTCGGCCAACCTATCGGTGGAATCTCAAACGATGTGGAGCAGCTTTAGACATTCCAATTGAGAAAAGATAAGTTCCTCCCAGAGCATCCCTTTAGAGGGCTGGGGGCTGCGGTCTGTCCTCTCTCGACATGAGCAGCTCGAATGCGCGTTGATGATGGCGATCGCTAATCCAATGGTGATAGAGGTCAGTGTGTACTTGCACGCTGTGCCCCATCTGTTGCGAGGCTAAGCTCAAGTCCAGCCCAAATTCTAGCGTCCGAATTGCCCAACAGTGGCGTAAAGCATATGGGACAAAAGGTAATCTGGCATTTCTTCTCAAGTACTGAGTTACACGCTCTCCAAGTTCCGAATTAGCTCTGCCGTGAACCGCCGGGAGTTGTATCGTGCCGAGCCCAAATTCACGCCACCACTCAGGGTAACAAGGCCAAATTCTTCTTCCTCCAGTTTTTCCGTCTTTCAATGTCAGGATTCCCGGCTCTTCTTGCAAACTGTCGGGGTCGATATGAAACACCTCATGCGGTCTCAAGCCATAGCAAGCCAAGATTCCATACACCCACCGCCATGAAGGATTTTGAATCTTGTAAAACCATTCTGCGATGGTATTGTCATCGGGTAAATCGCGAGGCTTGGCACGCTTGGGAGAATAGCTGCCACGATATGGCTTGGGATCGAACTCAATCTGTGCGAATTTGCCCAACGCACCAGTAACGATGCAAGCTTGCTTTCTCGACGCCGTATCAGCTTTCGTCGCGGTAACGGCATCTAGCAAAATCTGAGGAGTGAGTTCGCGCTCCTGTGGCAAGCGCCGGAATATAGCTCGGTAGTGTTTCTTCCAGGTCGTCTCTGTCTTTGGGGTGCGGGAGCGCCGAGTGAAGTAATCTTCCTCAAATTTCTCAATCCAAT
>JBCBTL010000411.1:0-3451 GCA_039818705.1 Cyanobacteria bacterium J06639_1 | reverse complement strand
CAAGGCGGAACTTACAGAGGTGACAATTCATCTGAATCGCGCCCGCGATCGCCTCTTGCTCCCTCACCTGCAAGGCTTCTAGTACTGCCGGTACAATACCCAAATTGGGCAGACATCGCACTTCAATATCGGGATGCTGGCGATCGCATTCCCGCACGGTGTCGCGGATTTTATCGAGCAGGATGCCTTCAAATAACAAGTACGGTACGACCACAATGCGTTTGGGTTGGAGGACCAGCGATCGCTTGAGTCCCACATCCAGTCGGGGATGGGTAATACCAATGAAACAAACTTCAACAGCTTGATAGCCCGAGCCTTCCCACAGCATCCGCGCGAGTTTGCAGGCTTCGCCGTTCGCTTCAGGATCGCTGGAGCCGCGACCGACGAATAGAAGCACCGTTTCAGAGCGATCGAGAAGGGTGGGCTGTTGTGCTTCAAATGTGGCGAGCTGCGATCGCAGATGCTCCAAAATTCCCGAGGTAATTCCCATTGGAGCGCCGTAGTGGAACGTCATTTGGGGGTAGCGGCGCTGCATGGCGTCGAGTTCGTTGGTGACGTCGAACTTGTTGTGACGCGCGCCGAATAGCAGAACGGGGAGAACGACCACTTCGGTGAGACCTTGACGCACGCATTCATCCACGCCGTCGGCAATGCTGGGGGTGGTCAGTTCTAAAAAGCAAGGGATGACGGGGCGATCGGGCGGGAGCGCGCGGTAGGCTTCTGCGAGGTCGAAAATAGCCTGTCGTCCGGCAGCACTGCGAGAGCCGTGGCCGACGAGAAGAACGGGAAATGCAGTGGCGATCGCTTCTGACTTCGAGATCTGGGACTCTCGCTGGGGGGGAGAGGCGATCGCGGTGGGGTTCCCTTGTGAGAAGGCTTCAGAACGAGTGGAAGTCTGAGAGTCGAACACGATAATTCCTCGAACCAGAGAGCTTGTCACAGTGGCGGAGAGCTCGTCGGGGGGGCGGGAGCGATCGCCTGTTACCCTACGCGCTCAACTGCCACGATGCTAGGCTCGCGCGGCTGAGAGCCGTCGCGATTTTCAGACATAAATCAGGTTTTGGCCTCAGTTAGGCTCCGCGAGATTCTGGAGTGCGTACTACTTTGGGCGTGCTTGGCGAGCGGGGAGCGAGGGTGGTTTTTCCGGCAGAATGCCTTCGGGACGCAGCAGCAAGATAATTTGCAGCACGACGCCGATCGCCAACACGCGCACGGCTCCCGCTCGGGTTTGCCAGCCTTCGGGCAAATTTCCCACCCAAAATTCCGTCCCCGACCACAAAAACCAAATGCAGAAGGCTCCCAAAATGGCGCCGCGCGTGTTGCCGCTGCCGCCGACGATCAGCATGATCCACACCAAAAACGTGGCGAAGTCATTCTGAAACGCTTCGGGACTGATGAACGCGACGAAATGGGCGTAAAGCGCTCCCGCCAATCCCATCGCCATCGCCCCCAGCACGAAGGCTTGCAGTCGAAACGTCAAGACGCTTTTGCCCGCCGCCAGCGTAGCAGGTTCGTCCTCGCGAATCGCCCGCAGCACCCGACCCCACGGGGAGCGATAGGCACGTTCGCTCGCCCAATACACTGCCGCCACCGCGATCGCGACCAGTCCCAAATACAGCAGCGCGTCGCCCCCCTCGATCCAGTCCTCCATCGGTCGGGGGATGTTGGCAATACCGCGCACGCCGTTGGTGAGCCACTGCTCGTTTTTCAGCACCAAACGCACGATTTCGGCCATGCCGATGGTGGCGATCGCCAAATAATCCGATCGCAAATTCACCGCGACCGACCCCATCACGAAGGCGAGCGTGCCGGAGAGGGCGATCGCGAACAGTACTCCCACCACAAACGGCATATCCAATCCGCCGAAGTGATTGGTCGTTTCCGGCGACGTGACTAGCGCGCTGGCGTAGGCTCCCACCGCAAAAAACGCCCCCACGCCGATGTTCAACATGCCCGCAAAGCCCCATTGAATATTGAGGCCGAGGCAGAGAATGCTGTAAATCCCGATTAGGGTGAGCGTGAAAATGAAGTAATTGGCAATTCCCGGCAGGGCGATCGCCGCCAGTGAGAACGCTGTGAATGAGCCGTGCAGAACGAACCCCGTCATTACGATCGCCCTCCAAACAGGCCGGTGGGACGCACGATCAACATGACCACCAAAATGACGAACGCTACGGCTTCTTTGTAGGCAGGAGACACGATGAAGGTCGAGAGTTCCTGAGACAGACCGACGACCATACCGCCCGCGATCGCCCCGTAAGGCTTGCCGATGCCGCCCAAAATGGCTGCTGCAAAGATTGAGAGGAGCAAGCGCCATCCCATCGTGGGATGCAAGCGCGTGTCTAAGCCCAAAAAGACACCAGCCGCACAGGCCATCATCGCCCCCAGCGCCCACGTCCACATCACGATGCGCTCGGTTTCGATCCCCGTCACTTGAGCGAGATCCATGTTGTCAGCCGTAGCGCGCATCGCTTTTCCGATGGGGGAATACTTTAAAAACAGGTGCAGCCCGAGGGCGATCGCAAAGGTGCCGACGATAATGACAATTTGATCGGGTTTGATGCGCAGCCCAGCTACGACGACGGGAAGCTGTAGCCCAGACTTATACGTTTGCGTATTCGGCCCCCAAATAATTTGGACGAGACTGCGCACGATTGTGGCGATGCCAAACGAAGAGATGAGCAAGATGACGGGCGGCCGCCGTCGTAAGTGCTGAAAAACCAGACGGTCGATCGAGATCGCGGCGATCGTGGTGCCAGCGGCTGCGACGGCCACGCTGAGCGGCAGCGGCCAGTGCCACACCGTAAAGCCGGTCAACGCCAGATACGCTCCCAGCGTCATCAAGTCGCCATGGGCGAAGTTGGCGAAGCGCAGAATGCCGAACGTCAGCGATACGCCGATGGCGCCCAATGACAAAATACTTCCCAAAACCACGCCATAAACGGCGGTTTGAGCGACATCAATCAACACGATAGGTCTGCATCTCGGTATGGTGATTTGAGTGTATCGCCTGGTTCGCGACCCGTGCGGTTCACCTACGCCATTCTGTCTGTAGCAGCTTCATCCGAAATGTCTTTGTTCAGAACGTCTCTACCCAAAGCATTTCTGCCCAAAGCATTTCTGTCCAAAGCATCCCTGTCCGAAATCACTCTCTGAGAGCGCTCGTGGTCGCACGCGGTTCCCCTCCCCCTCGCTGGCACGTAGTTGGCATCCTCATCCTCGGCGTGATGACCGTGTCTACTGCTGCCGTTCTGATCCGGCTGGCCATGGCAGCCGCAGGGACGCGCGGGGTAGGTCTGAGCCTGATGCTGGCGGTACTGCGGGTCGCGATCGCCTCGATCTTGTTTCTGCCCGGCTGGCGATCGCTCGATTTGGCTCGACTCCAGCCATCCGCTTTGGTCTTTTCGATTGGAGCCGGACTCTGCCTCGCCCTCCACTTCGGAGCCTGGAT
>JBCBTL010000410.1:0-3465 GCA_039818705.1 Cyanobacteria bacterium J06639_1 | reverse complement strand
GGGATCGAGTCGGGGATCGCCCTTGGCGAGCAAGGCTTCCCCGCCCGCGCCGCGAACGGAGATGGCTCCAGCATCGAGAGGGATTTCTTGGCGGCGATCGCCCCAGTTCGCGATGACGGCTACCCCACTCATGCGGACGTAGCCGTTGGGCAGCACTCCGTCCACCTGTACGACCAGCTCGCTGCCGGACGGGATCGCGGGCAAGTTCTCAACGTCTCTCAAAGGAGAAGACAGGGTAATGACGAAGCGTTCTGCAGCAGATTCGACGTCCGGCGACCAGATGACGGGGGAGGCGATCGCTCCTGCGGCGGTCGTTCCGGCAGGAATCGCACGAGCGTTGCCGCCCTGCAAGACTTCCCGTTCCAGCCTCAAGTCCACTTGAGGAGGCGATCCCATGCCCCCTAACTGAGCCAATGACGATTGCCGGGGATCGCTCGGAACTGAAGATGTGACGCTTGGAACAGATGCAGCCAAAGGATTGGGGCGTTCTTGAATCGAGGCAAGCGGATCGGGACGGCTGCGAATCTCTGCGAGTGGGTTGGCGATGGCACTCGAAGCTACGGGAAAAGCTGGCTCGGAAGCTCCGCTGTAGCTGCCGATCTCGTTGATCTGCGCCCAAAGTTGTAATGGATCGGGGCTGGGTTCCGGTTCGGGCGGAGCGGGCGGCGGGGGTGCAGACGCAGCGGGGATTGCTGGCGGGGGAGGCGCGGGAGTTGGTTCGGGCGGAGAAGAGGGCTCGGGTGAGGGTGTCGGCTGCTGCCGTCGCTCGAATTCACTCAGGTCGTTGGCCTGCTCGCCCAGTGCCATCCGAGTTTTGAGATCGTCGGCGATCTCGGTGGGCTCTGCTTGGGGCATTTGTCGGGCAATCGCAGTGTCCTGCTCCTCAACCTCCGAAGCGACTGGCTCGGGTGCGAACCCTCCGGTCATCAGCTTGTAGGAGAAAAAGGCAAACCCTCCCACGGCCAGCACGATCGCCGCCAGGGCAGTGGCTTTTGCCACCGGGTTATCTGCTAGCGTTTTGCGCTGCGGGCGGTAGAGGTTCTCCAACTCCAGCAGCAGGTCGTCATCTTCCTCCAACACCTGCTGCTGCGGACTGCGATCGTCGTAGCCCAGCATCCGGTTGAAATCTTGCGGCTCGCTCACGGCTCCTCCTCGGATTCGACAATCGGGGTGACTCGCAGTCCGTCGATGGCGTAGATTTCCATGCCGCCGCTGCGATATCCCTGCATGGCGAGCGTCACGGGGGTGGACGCCTCCGGCGCGCGATACGGCTCGATCGCCCGGACGAAGACTGACTTGTTGAAGGGCAAGCGATCGGTCTCGATGCCCTGCTGGGTAACCACGCGGGTTGCCACTACATCCACCTGCCACTGCCCGTCACCCACGGGAATGGGGTCGGAGAGATTGCGAATCTCCAGGTGAACCTCGGTCTGAGCGTCGGTGTCAAACACTTCGGGTGGCGTAATGTTGGCGATGCGTTGGAGCATCGAAGAGCGGGGGAAATCTCCGGCGAGGGCGTGACTGGCTGCCCAGGCAGAGGTCGCAACGGGGCGATCGCCGAGCTGAAACTGACGGTCTTCGATCCGCTTGCCCGAGCCATCCTGCACCGTCCCCGTCGCCGTAAACAAAGCTGTCAGGGCGGTGTAGACGTAGCTGCGAATGGCCGCAGGCGTGCGTTCGTTAGGGGCGATCGCCTCCACCTGAATCGACGTGCCGTCCTGAAGTTGCACCAGCGAAGGTATTGGACGCCGCGCGATTTGATAGACGAACAGCCATTGCAGCAGTTCGACGAGAACGAGTACACCCAGCAGCACGACTTGACTCGCCCCCGTCCGCCTCGACGTCTTCGAGGAGTCTGCGGGTGCGTTTCCATCAAGTAGGACGATGGCGGAACGGTCGTTATCGGATGTGGATGATATTGGCTCTGACATGGGATTACCCCCTGACGACGCGAGATCCTAAAACCGTGGCAGTCGAAACTAAGCCCGTGTAGATGCCCAACCCGCCGCCACCGATGAGGGCGAGGGCGAGCAGTGGAGCGGCGATCGCGATAAACAGCGCTCCGACCAACGGATTGGAATTGGGCGTGCTGACGATGATGTATCCGGCTAGCCCGGTGACGATGTTGAACCCGATTTTCCCCAGGGCAATGCTGCCGATCCCCGTCACCCACAGGTAGAAATAACGAGACGCCGTTGGAATCATCGACAACCCCAGAAACAGCGGCCCGATGATGGCGGTCAGCAACAGCGCCATTTCCAACAGCCACTCGAACGCCCCCGCCCAGGCGTAGAGAATTCCCACCGTCGCCAAGGTGGTGGCGGGACGGACGATCGCCCCCAAGTCTCGGAACAGCGAGTGCCAGAACGCAGCGCTGGCGTAGCGCCGATTCATCGCGTCCTGGATGTTGCGAGTCAACTGGCGGTATAGGTCTTGCGCCCAGTTGCCCGTCCCCCGAAAGCCGTAGTAAGGAGTCAGCATGTCGTTCATCTGAAGCCGAGCGTTCTCCAAACACACCGTTCGCTGGGGGCCGTCCGCGATCGCCGCACAGGAACGCAAAGCATCGGACACCAAGAGCTGAGCCTGAGACTTGATCTGCGCCTGGACGACGACGTCGCTGCCGTCGGGGAAGGCCAAGTCGTCGGAGAGCGCGTCGAGGATGTAGGTGCTGGAGTTATTGATCAGCGATCGCGCTGCCAGCGTGTATCCCGCTAGATTGGGCGTACCCGAGGGCGAAGCCAGCAGCAGCGAGAGAATGACCGCCCAGATCAAGTCCGGCAGGTAGCGCTGGCTGTAGAACTGTCCGCCCCCCGATTCGAGCACCACCACTTTGACGACATTCCAGCCCACGAAGAGCAGAGCCAGGGCGATCGCGAGGTCGGCCAAAGCATCGTACAGACTGCCCGTCAGAATCGTGTCCCAGAGCTGGTCGAACGACTCCCGCACCAGCCCCACCGTGTCGCGAGTGTTGACGACTAACTGCTCCGCTCGCTGAGCTTGAGCGAACAGAATTGGAGACTGGAATAAGAGATCATTCATCCCCAGCCTCCCGTCGGGCGAAGCCGATATTGGCGCTCAGTTCCACCAGCCCCACGGCATCCGCTCGCATCTCGACGTGGGGCAACAGGCGCTCGTAGGTGTTGGCACGCTCGTTCGAGAGCAGCAGATTCCCTTGAATCGCCCGGTCGAAGCGGGCTTCGAGAGCCATCTGCTCCAGATTGGTCTGGGTTTTGAACAAGGTAGCGGTGGTGTAGAACTGGCCTTCGTTGAGCAGGTGCAGTTGGTTGGTCATCAACTGCAAAATCTGCGTTTCCACCTGGGCTTGCTGCCCGAGAACGGGGAGAGCGGACGCCACATCTTTCAGCACGTCCTGTGTAGCTGTGCGTCCGCGCGCGCTTTCCGCCAAGCCTTCCAATGATGCGACCGGGCTGGCGGTATCGAAGCCGAACGCTTGCTCTGCCAGAG
>JBCBTL010000409.1:0-3481 GCA_039818705.1 Cyanobacteria bacterium J06639_1 | reverse complement strand
CTGAGAAACCTTCTTTTTCCAAAGCAGTTCTGGCCGATTCAAAGAATTTTCTTGCTCCCGGATAGGATTCAATGTCTTCTAAAACGAAAGGCTCGTAGATGACTTCAGCATCCTGTTTGAAAGCCATCCGAACCAGTATGGGGCCAAGCCAGTAATGTCTGGTCGTGAAAATCAGGAAGAGACATCCCCACAAAGGCATGGAATAGAGGAGGGCTATGCACACCAGAACGTCAAACACTAGCCAGCCGATGAATTTAGCCATCACTCACCTATCCAAAGCTACCCGATTCGTTCTGCACAACGTCGCTTGAAGCGCGATCGTAGTTTGCCCAATCTCTTTCGGGAATTGACGAGCGACTTGGCGGCGATCGCGCTCTCGCTCCTTAAACTTGAAACATGAGGATTTTGCTGGTTGACGACGAAGTCGAGCTGACGGACTCGCTGGCGCGGTTGTTCGATCGCGAAGGCTATCAGGTAGACGTGGCTTACGAGGGTGGAGACGCACTGACTTTGTTGCAGCAGAGCGACCCGTCTTTGGCTGACATTCCCTACGATTTGCTAGTGCTGGACTGGATGCTGCCGCAGACATCTGGACTTGAGCTGTGTCAGCAGGTGCGCGCGGCAGGTAATCTCACTCCAGTTTTATTCCTGACAGCAAAAGACACCCTCGACGATCGCGTGAGGGGACTCGATGCCGGAGCCGATGATTATTTGGTCAAACCCTTCGAGCTACGGGAACTGATGGCGCGCGTGCGGGCATTGCTCCGCCGCGCCCAGGCACAAACGCCCCCCAATCAGCGCTTGCAGGTGCGAGATTTGGAATTGGATTGCGACGCCCAGATGGCTTATCGCGGGGGTAGGGCGATCGCCCTTTCTGATAAAGAATGCCGCCTGCTGGACTACCTGATGCGCCACCCAGGCCAGCTTCTCACCCACGAGCAGATTTATCATCACCTCTGGCCGGGAGACGACAAACCCAGCAGCAATGTCCTACCCGCCCAGATGAGGCTGCTGCGCCGCAAAATTGAATCGGGCGATAAACGCGAGCCGCCTCTCATTCGCGCAGTCTATGGCAAAGGCTATTGTTTGGAAGCCGCCACCTCCGAGGATGCGACCTGAGTTTCGCGCGACCTGACTCGAACTCTCACCCATGAGAACCTCCATGTTTCAAGCCACTCGCCGCCGCCTCGCCCTCTGGTACGCCACGGCGACGGCGATTTTGCTGCTGCTCTTCGCCACGGGATTTTATCTCTACGTGCGCGCCACCCTGATCGAACGGGTAGACGATACCCTCAGCCACGTCGTGGAAGTGGTAGAGCGATCGCTCGTATTTGAGGTCGATCGCCCCGTGCAAATTCCCGAGGCGATCGCACTACGTCCCACCCAAACCATCACCTCGGCAGACGACCCGATGGACGACGATCGGATCGAGCTGGAGTGGTTCGACGCGCGGGGAGAGTTAGTGTGGTCTACCTTTTCAACCGATCTGGACGTACCGCTCCTGCCTCGCCGTGCCGAACAAACAGTGCGCATTGCTGCAGACTATTGGCTGCGACAGTTGACGACGCCAGTACAGGCAGGCGATCGCCTTTGGGGCTACCTCCGCGTTAGTCACCCTTGGTTTGAAGTCACCAAACCGACCCGTCAACTGATTCGAGATTTGGTAGCGGGTGGATTGCTCACCGTCGCGTTCGTGGCGGGCGTAGGCTGGGTGCTCTCGGGCATTGCCATGCAGCCCGTGCGAGACTCATTTCAACAGCTCAAACAGTTCACCGCTGATGCCTCGCACGAACTGCGCAGCCCCATCGCTAGCATTCAAACCAACGTGCAAGTAGCGCTGGCCGACCCGCACCTCGATCGTCATTCCCAACAAAGCTGGCAAGTGGTCGAGCGTCTCACGAAGCGCTTAGGCGGACTGGTAGACGACCTGCTGTTTTTGGCGCGTCAAGACGGCGGCGTGAGCCAAATGCAGCGGCAGGCGATCGCACTGGACGCGTTACTGCTGTCAGTGGTGGAAGAACAGCAGGCGATCGCCGACGAACGGACAGTTCATTTGGAACTAGACATCGCCGATCCGCCAGCAGGATGGTCCGCCGATGAAGACATTTACACCTGTCTGGGAGACGAGACGCAGCTCGCTCGTCTGTTTACCAATCTGATCGACAACGCGATCGCCTACACTCCACCAGGCGGTCGGGTTCGCGTTTGCCTCACCCGCACGCCCCCCATCCACTTTCAGATTGCCGTCATCGATACGGGCACGGGGATTCCCGAGTCGGAATTGCCCAAACTCTTCGATCGCTTTTATCGAGTCGATACCGCCCGCACTCACGCCCAAACCTCTGGCGGTACTGGACTAGGACTGGCGATCGCGAAGACAATTACCGAGCGTCACCAAGGCCGCATTGCTGTGACTAGCCGAATCGGCACCGGGACGACATTGACCGTAACGCTGCCCTCTTCCAGCGATCGCGCCGGGCAATAGGCTCCTAGCTCCGGTATGATGGCGAGAGGTTTGCGAACGCTACATCAGTATTGACGCGAGTTCTAAAACAGCCAGAATGGGGCTAGATTCAGTTCTTTCTAGTCACCTTCGGCTAGAACGGTTCGGGTGGCGAGCAAGCGCAACAGCACACGGCATCCCACGGGAGAGAGCGAGCTATGGCAGGCAAAGGCACGGGAGCCTTTCTCGGCGGTCTGTTAGTCGGCACCGCCATTGGCACGGCAATTGGCGTTTTAGTTGCCCCGCGCAGCGGCAAGGAAACCCGTCGCCTACTGAAAAAGTCGGCGGACGCTCTACCAGAAGTGGCCGAAGATGTGTCGTCGAACCTGCAATATCAGACTGCCCGCGTGCTTGAATCTGCCCAAACCAGCCTGGATGAAACTCTAGTGCGGCTGCAAGAGGCGATCGCGATCGGCAAGCACACGATGCAAGAAAAGCAGCAGGAACTCCACCGCCAGCTTCAAGCCGCCGAAGCTGACCTCCAGCAAGCTTATGCGGAGCTAGAAACCCTGCGCGACCCCGAAGAAGAGCCGCTGCAAACGCCCCTCAGTCTTCAAGAAACCAGCCTCGAGGACACTCATCTCGACCAGAGTGATGGGGCTATGGCTGACACTCGCCGAGCGATCGCGCCTGAAACCCCGTCGTCTTTGGCCTCTTAGTCCGGTCGATCGCCCATTCCCGAGGAGTGTGCCTCATGAACGAGCCCGTATTTTGGTTGGGTCTGTCGGTTGGCCTCGTTGGGGCAGGCATGTTTGCCGTCCTCGTAACGCTGCTGCCCGCCGTGCGCCAGCTAGCCGAAGCGGGTAAAAGCGTACAGCTATTTTTCGATACCCTACAGCGAGACTTGCCTCCCACGCTAGAAGCCCTGCGCTTGACGGGGTTGGAAGTGAGCGAGATCGCGAGCAGCGTTGACGACGGGGTCAAAGGTGCCAGCAACATCGTCAAAAAAGTAGACACAACCCTCGACGGCGCGCGCTC
>JBCBTL010000408.1:0-3489 GCA_039818705.1 Cyanobacteria bacterium J06639_1 | reverse complement strand
AGATGAGGGGTGATCAGCAGCACGAGGGTGGGTATGGCAGGCGATCGCGAAGCGGCAAAGCCTTTGGCAGTGGCAATTTTGGCGGCAGGCAAAGGCACCCGCATGAAGTCCTCGCTGCCCAAAGTGCTGCACGAATTGGGCGGGCGATCGCTGGTCGAACGGGTGGTGAGAACGGTTTTGCCCCTCAAACCCGAGCGCTGTTTTGTCATCGTTGGCTACGCCCAGGAGCGCGTGCGCGCTGCACTGTCAGACTATCCGGTGGAGTTTGTCGAACAGCTCGAACAAAACGGTACGGGGCACGCCGTTCAGCAAGTGTTGCCGCACCTTACAGGATTCGCGGGAGATCTGTTAGTTCTGAATGCGGACGTACCGCTGCTGCGGGAAAGCACGCTACACGAGCTGTTGCAGACCCATCGAAATCGGCATACAGCTGCGACTGTCCTCTCCGCGTGCGTGCCCGACCCGACCGGATACGGGCGCGCCATTTGCGATACCGACCTCAATCTGAGCGCGATCGTCGAACATCGGGACTGCACCCCTGCCCAGCGTCAAGTCAATCGCATTAATTCGGGGATTTACTGCTTTCGCTGGCCGGATTTGGCGACGTCTCTGCCACAACTTTCCACCGCGAACGATCAAAAAGAGTATTACCTCACCGACGCGATCGCGCTGGTGCCACAGGCGATCGCGGTGGACGTAGCCGACTCGCGCGAGATTCAGGGCATTAACGATCGCGTGCAGCTCGCCCAGGCCTACGCGACGCTCCAAGAGCGCATCAAAGAATTTTGGATGCGAGCGGGGGTGACGCTCGTCGATCCTGCCAGCATCACGATCGATGACGACGTGCAGCTCGAACCCGACGCGATTGTCGAACCGCAAACTCACCTGCGGGGCACGACGGTCGTACGCTCGGGCTGCCACATCGGTCCCAATACCACGCTTGAAAACAGCACGATCGGCGCGAATTCACGAGTCACGTACTCGGTCGTAACGGATGCGGAAGTCGGCGCAAACAGTCGCATCGGCCCCTTCGCGCACCTGCGGGGCGACGCGCGCGTTGGCGATCGCTGTCGTATTGGCAATTTTGTCGAAGTCAAAAACTCAACGCTGCAAGCCGACACGAACGCTGCCCATTTGAGCTATCTGGGTGATGCCAGTCTCGGAGAACAGGTCAACATCGGCGCGGGCACGATTACGGCCAATTACGATGGCAAATACAAACACCGCACGATCGTCGGCGATCGCTCCAAAACGGGCTCGAATACCGTCCTCGTCGCCCCCATCTCCCTCGGTAATGACGTGACCACTGGGGCAGGGTCGGTTGTCACCGAATCGGTGGAGGACGATTGCTTGGTGTTAGCGCGATCGCGCCAAGTCTCCATTCCCGGCTGGCGACCCGCATGGGCGAGAGAGAGTTCCCCGACATCAGACGAAAAAAGCTGAGGCGATCGCTAAATCTGTACCTGGCTTGTTGCCCTTTTGAGAACTGGCTCGATCTGGCGATCGCGAAGGCGTTCTACGTCAGATCAATTAGTAGATGGAGGCGATGAGCGATACCGTTCGTCAGAGTGATATCGCAGCGTCGGCAGGGATTCTAGCGGGTTTGGTATTGAATAAAGAGACCATCAGTAGAATCTTGAGGTCGTAAACATCGGTTATCTACCAAGGCATCAAGCCAGAGGGACGTGCTGATGGACGTGCGGAAAAGACTCGCGAGCTGGCTCTGAAGACGATCGAAAACGGTATCGATGTTTCTCAAGTGGTTGCGATTACGGGATTGACTGTCGAACAGGTGCAATCTCTTCAGGGGCACCATTAAATCATTGCGAGATGGCAGTAACTCTCAACATCAGCTCGCTGGCAACGCTCGATCGCCCTCTTCCAGCCGCACGTCAGGTAAATTCTCTCGCAAGCTATCCCAAGTTTGATGAGATCGCAGAACCTCCACCACGATCGCCAGAGGCGCAGAAAAAATAGGGTCAAAATCAGCTTCTCCAGACAGCTTGGGACAATAGGCAAGATGCTCATCTGGAGGCGCGAACCGAGCATCGACACCGCTTCGTTGGCCGCGCGCATCGACCCGATACCAGCCCCATTTCGGCAAATACACCGCATTCAGTCCGTGCAAACAATAGGGCGCGCCATCGTCAAACACGCTCAAACGTTGATAGCAAAGTCCGGCGGGGATGCCATTTGCTCGCAACAAGGCTGCCAACAGATGACTTTTAGCGTAGCAGTAGCCCGTGCCATGTTTCAACACTTCAGAAGCCGAACAGGTAACCAGATTGAGCTGATAGTCAGAGCTATGCTTGACTTCATCGCGTACCCACTCGAAACAGGCGTTCGCGATCGCCTCTACCCCATCCCGACCGCGGGCGAGCGATCGCGCCCGCTCCAGCACCAGCGAATGCTGCCAATCGATGACTTCATCCGCTTGTAAATACTCGTCTGACACTGAGATCACGCTTGCGGCTCCTGCTCGGCAGTTCCCTCGGGTTCTAGCTGAGATTGGAGGGTTTCGCGCAGTTCGTCTTTGATGCGAGCCACGATCGAGGCATCGTCCATGCTATCGAGAATTTGGGCGATCGCCGCCTTCGGACCCATCTTTCCCCAGGATGCGCCGTTGGCTAAAGAGTGCTTGGTCGCGCGACCGATCGCGTAGCACGATCCCCCCGCCACTGCCGCTTGCGTTAGCGCGACCGATGCATACGCTCCAATTGACAACCCTCCCGTTACTGGAATGGCACTGCCGAGTAAGCTCTTTAGCGAACCTAAGCCCAACATCGCCAACATCTCGCTCGCGCCGATGCTGCCCATACTCAACGCGATTTTTTGCAAGAGTTCGACGGCTCCTTTGCGCGTCATCGGCAACCCGTAAAGTTTGGAGAGCTGGACGACGAGCATGACATCGACGACAGCCCCGCCAATGGTGTCGAACACCGTAATGGGATTGAGCGCGACCACGGCGGCTTTGACGCGAGCGGCTTTCCACACCAGCTCGTCCGCGTAGTCCGAGCGGATATCGAGTTTCCGTTTGACGAGCTGCTCGTTAAGGCGATCGGCAAATAGGAGGCTGTTCAGAGCCATCAGCGATCGCCCTTCTCGATGCAAAATCTCCAGAATTTTCAGCCGCAGTGGCTCCACGCGCGGCATCCCTTCTTTGAGCGTCGCCGTCATCGAACCGTCGGCCCGTCTCACGGGCACGGGCACGCGCGGTGCCGCCGAGGCCATCACGATTTCATCAGGAGAGAGGAGTTCTTTGAGGCGATCGTCCCGGATGGTGGCGTAGATGGCCTCGCGATCGGTGTCGGGATACTGGTCGATTTTGTTGAACACCAGAATCATCGGTTTGCCAGCCTCCCGCAGCGAGGAGAGTGATTAGAACTCGTATCGGGTGTTGTCTGACGACACGTATAACAAAATTTAATCAGATTGCCGCGAGATATAGTTCGCTAGTTGCTCTAGCTCCTGTCCACCGAGTTATTCATT
>JBCBTL010000407.1:0-3502 GCA_039818705.1 Cyanobacteria bacterium J06639_1 | reverse complement strand
ACGCTGTTTGCCTGGGCACCTCGGGGCCAGCAGGTCTACGGTGAATGCTCCAGTCAACGACGTCCCCGTCAAAATCTGCTCGAGGCTCGCCTGAAAGACCGTGCCAAAGTCTTTGGGGTGCATCCGAGTGCCATTGGCCATGCCCTCAAACGACTCCACATCACCGTCAAAAAAAACAGTTGCGCTATCGCCAGCGTGACCATCGACAACGACAGATTTTCCTAGCCCGTTTACGTCAGTACCTCCAAGAGCGCGGTCGGGATGCTCTCATCTATGTGGCCGAAAGTGGGTTTGAGCCAGAGTACCCGACGCTGTTTGCCTGGGCACCTCGGGGCCAGCAGGTCTACGGTGAATGCTCCAGTCAACGACGTCCCCGTCAAAATCTCCTTGCGGCTCGCAATCCCCAAGAATTCCTCGCACCGATGATTGTTGCCGGGAGTATCACGGCCATCGTATTTGAAACCTGGCTTGAGGAGCATCTGTGTCCAGTCTTGCCACCGCAGTCAGTCGTGATTTTGGACAATGCGCGGTTTCATCGTCCTGAGACGGTCACGGCGCTCGTTGAAGCCGCTGGCCATGAGGTTTTATTCCTGCCGCCCTACTCCCCTGATTTGAACAAAATTGAGCATGACTTTGCCGCGTTAAAGAAGATTTTGGCCTATGCTCCCAACGGCACGACGCTCGATGACGTTGTCGCCAACTATCGATGCGCTTGAGGCAAACCCGATTCTCATTCTTAATTAGGATTACTATACTTCTAGGAGAGCCTGCAAAGCCAGCTCTGGCGTATCACCCAAAGCGGAACAGTAGGTTAGCTATGGAATGTCAGCTACATGTGCTTCATCGTCTTCGCTGAAAAAGATGTTGATGCGATCGCCCTTCATCAATATCTCTGAAAAACATCACGCCAGGGAGGACGTAAGCTGGCGTTTTTGGGCGCGATCGCTTACTGCCCGTCTCGCCCAAGCATCCACATCGAGAATGTCTTGCAGTGTGGGAGTGGCGATCGCGTCGTGTGCTTCGCAAACGGCTTCTAAGAGGACGGGAATATCCAAAAATCCGATTTTCTCTTCTAAAAACAGACCGACAGCCGCTTCATTCGCTGCATTAAGAACGGCGGGCATGGTTCCACCCGCGCGTCCGGCGTTGTAGGCCAGGTTCATGCAGGGATATTTGCGGTGGTCGGGGGCTTTGAAGGTGAGCGAGCTCAGCTTGACCAGATCGAGCGGCTCCCAGTTGGTGTGGAGGCGTTCCGGCCAGCTCAGGCTGTAGAGGATGGGCAGGTGCATGTCCGGCCAGCCCAGTTGAGCAATCACGGACGTATCTTGCAGCTCGATCGCCGAGTGGATGATGCTCTGGGGATGCACGACGATGTCGATGCGATCGTAATCGAGCCCGAAGAGCCAGTGGGCTTCGATCACTTCTAGACCTTTATTCATCAGCGTGGCGGAGTCGATCGTAATTTTGCGGCCCATGACCCAGTTCGGATGCTTGAGCGCGTCTGCCAGCGTGACGGAAGCCAATTTTTCGACAGGCCAATCGCGGAACGAGCCACCCGATGCCGTCAAAATAATTCGGCGCAGACCGCCTTCAGGAACCCCTTGCAAGCACTGGAAGATAGCTGAATGTTCGGAATCAACCGGGATCAGCTTTACGCCATGCCCTTTCACTTTGGGCAGCACCACAGGGCCGCCAGCCACCAGTGTTTCTTTGTTTGCGAGGGCGATATCTTTCCCCGCCTCGATCGCCGCCAACGTGGGCAACAATCCCGCACACCCGACGATCCCCGTCACTACCAGTTCGGCATCGCCATAAGCTGCCACTTCGCAAATCCCCTCGCTGCAAGCCACAAGTTTAGGAGCGGGATCGAGACCTGAGAGTGCGGTTTTGAGTTCGGTGAATTTATCGGGGTTGGCGATCGCCACGATCTCGGGCTGAAATTGCCGCACCTGCTCGGCCAGCAGTTCCACGTTATTGCTGGCGCTGAGGCCGACGACGCGAAAGCGATCGGGGTACTGAGCCACCAGATCGAGCGTTTGCGTGCCGATGGAGCCAGTGGAACCGAGAAGGGTAATCGCTTTCATGGAGTAGAGCGCTCGTCGTTAGGGCGTTTTGCGTTCTTTATACCACTTTAAGATTCCCCTCCGAGCTTTGTTTGCGCATCCGCGAATCAGCAAACGGCTGTCATTTCCTGTAGGAGACGGGTTTTAATGCACGAATGCTTGTAACTTTTCACGAGGATGACTGATGCACATTATTCGAGCAACTCGCGAGCATCTGGACGGTTTAGCCGGATTGTTCGATGCCTATCGAGTGTTTTACGGACAGCCATCCGATGTAGCGGCTGCCGAACAGTTTTTGGCTGCGCGTTTGGGTCGGCAAGATTCGTGCATTTTCGTGGCGATCGCCGATATCGCTCCAATTGGGTTCGCACAGCTCTATCCCAGTTTTTCATCAGTCTCCATCAAGCCCATTTGGATCTTGAACGATCTCTACGTCGCAGCGTCGCAGCGGGGGCAGGGAATTGCCAGAGAATTGATGGAGGCAGCAGAACAGTTCGCTCGCGAGTCTGGAGCCGTTCGGGTCGTGCTGTCTACACAAATTGCAAATCATGTGGCGCAAAACCTGTATGAATCTCGGGGATACATCCGAGACACAGAGTTTTATCATTACGCTCTGGGGTTTGAATAAAGCTGCCATACTTCAACTAAGTTGTCTGTTCGTGCGGGTCAGTCATGGTTGCCACTCTGCCGCGAGCCGATCGCGTTTTGCTCAACGACATCAGTTGGGAACAGTTTGAAAAGTTATTGGAGGATTTGGGCGATCGCCGTGCTGCCCACGTCGCCTATGACAATGGCGTATTGGAAATTATGACTCCTCTACCAAAACACGAGCATTTCAAGGAAGTGATTGGCGATGCCGTCAAAGACATCGCAGACGAACTCGATTTGGATTACGAAAGCTACGGCTCGACGACGTGGAGCAAGCGGATCGCGATGGCGGGAGTCGAACCCGATAACTGTTTCTACTTCCAAAATGAGGCAAGCGTTAGAGGCCGTATCGATCTCGACTTGGATAGCGGCGACCCTCCACCCGATCTCGCATTGGAAATTGATGTCACCAGCAAATCGTTAAATCGATTTCCACTTTACGCGCGTCTGGAAGTCCCCGAACTGTGGTGTTACGACAGTGGCGCTCTCAAGATTTATCACCTGCACGAGGGCGAGTATGTCGAGGCGGCGACGAGTTTAGCACTACCCGAACTCCCCGTTCGAGCATTACCTCAACTCATCGAATCGAATCGGGCGTTGGGGCGGCGGGCAATTCGTCAGGCGATTCGCGCGTGGGTGAAACAACAGCGATCGCCTTCCTCCAACACTTAAGCCAACGGGCGATCGGCCTAACATCCAGCATTTAAGTGGCGTCATCACGCAATCGTTTGAAATACACCAATTCCGGATCGCCTTCGTCAAGGTTTTGGATATAACCACTGCGGTCAAAC
>JBCBTL010000406.1:0-3510 GCA_039818705.1 Cyanobacteria bacterium J06639_1 | reverse complement strand
CAAGGGGCGTCGGTCACGCTATTCTCTGGGATTTTCAGCCGCAGACCCGCGCCCGGGACCTCGGGCTTAGCTGCCGTGAATGCCGCGATCGAGGGATTGACGCGGGCATTGGCACTGGAGCTGGGAGGGCACGTGCGGGTTAATGCCATCAGTCCCGGCCTCACCCAAACCGAAGCTTACGCAGGGATGCCGGAGGCCGATCGCCAAGCCATGTTTGCGGGGGCTGCTGCTGCGCTACCTGCCCGCAAAGTGGGCGATCCTGGCGAAGTCGCCGCTGGCGCAATCTTTCTGATGACGAATGCGTTCGTGACAGGGCACGTCCTCGATATCGACGGCGGAGCCGCGATCGCTTGACTTCACTTGCTTTTTGATTGAGGAGGAAATGTCGTGAAAATCCTGGCTATTTTCAAAGTCTTGGAGGGCGCAGATATGGAACGCATTCGCGCTCTATTGCTGGAAGAAGAGCGCTTTGCCTGGCGTGCCGTGTTGGATGGCTGGCTTAGAGAGCATTACGAAAGCGACATGCCTGACGCCGCTATTTCCATCCTGGAGCTAGAGAGCATCGAAGCCGCCCGCGATCGCCTGCAATCTTTACCTTTGCTGGCTGCGGGTCTCATTACCGTCGAGCTGTATCCCCTGCGTCCGTTTCGAAATTGGGAAGTGTTGTTTCGAGAGGAGGAAAAACTGCTCGACTAGTGCCAGCCACTGGTTCTCTGTTTGAACGAGCTTGCAGACCGTACCGCGAAGAGTTACTGGAGGAGAGGAGCGTGGCAAACATCGTCCGCATCCGGCAATTTGGGGCACCAGAAGGACTTTCTATTGACGATATCGATTTGGGAGAACCGCAAGCGGGTGAAGTGAAACTCGCCGTGAAAGCGATCGGCCTGAACCGTGCCGACGCTCTCCTGCGGCAGAATCGCTACATTGAAACGCCAACACTCCCGAGCCGATTGAGTTACGACGCTGCGGCTGAGGTCATTGCGGTGGGGGAAGGCGTTGCTAACGTAGCCGTCGGCGATCGCGTCATGACCATTCCCGCGTTCTCCCAGGCAGACTATGGAGTGTGTGGCGAAGAAGCGATCGTGCCAGCACATGCGTTGTGGCCGTGGCCGGAGGCGCTCTCAGCAGCAGAAGCGGCGTGCGTTGGCGTGCAGTACGCGACCGCATTTTTCGCTCTCAGTACCATCGGTGAGTTGGGCGCAGGCGATGCGGTGTTGCTGACTGCGGCTACTGGTGGGGTGGGTTTTGCCGCCATTGAAGTTGCCAAGGCTTTGGGCGCAACCGCTATCGCCACCACCCGCAAGCGCTCCAAAGCAGATGCATTACTCGACGCTGGGGCAGACTACGCGATCGTCACGTCAGAGGAAGACCTCGTAACGCGCGTTCTCGACATCACCGACCATCGCGGCGTCAAGCTTGTCTTTGATGCAATCGCGGGCCAAACAATCCCGTCCTTGATGGAATGCTTGCAGCCGCTGGGGCGTTGTATTGTCTACGGCATCTTGGATGCTACCGATCCCGTCTTGCCATTGCTTGCCATGCTGGCAAAAGGAATTTCATTGCATACGTACTCGGTGTTCGCGTTTACCGGATTGCCCAAGCTGGATCTATCTCCGCAACCCGAAGCCGTTGCGGCTGCCCGTGAATTTCTAGTGCCTCGACTCGCTGACGGTCGTTTGAAACCGCGCATTAGCGAAACGTTCCCCTTATCAGAAGCGATCGCCGCCCACCACGCGCTCGAATCCAACCAGCAAACGGGCAAGATCGTCCTCACGGTTAGCGACTGAAGGTGCGGATGGCTTTGAGCGATCGCCTTTACTTCGCCTGACAAGTGGGGCAGTAGTACAACCTCCGCCCCGCGAATGTCTCTTTCAGAATGCCCGTTCCGCACTGATAGCAAGGCTTGTGCTGACGGGCGAAAACCCAATGGCGATAGACCCGTCGAGGGTGGCCGTCGGCTTTCATTTGGTGTGCCCGAACCAAATCGTTCGTGATGCCTCCCGTTTCATACGATTGACGGGGTAGAGCGATCGCCGCCTTTCCCAGAGCATTCAACTGTGCGGGCGTACAATCTTTAGGTCGAAGTGAGGGATGCACGCCCGCGACGAAGAGAATTTCGCTCCGCAAATAATTTCCCAGCCCGCAGAGGCAGTGCTGATCGAGTAAAAGTGAGGCTAACCCTCGGCGGTGAAAGCGATCGCTTTTCAACCGCTGGCTAACTTGCTCGCCAGTCGTTTCAGCATCGAGAACGTCTAACCCTAACTTGCTCAAAAACGGATGAATATCGATATCTCCCGGATACAACACTTCGATATCGGAAGCGCTGTAAAGAAGAGCCGATTTCTTCTCGGTATGAATCGCCAAACGAAGCTGACGTTTTGTCTCGGGGAAGTTATAAGCTCGCTTAATTTCCCATTTTCCGTAGAGCTGATTGTGACTGTAAATCGCTAGGTCATTCTCGAAATGCGTGAGGAGAGCTTTGCCGCGCGGCTGGACGAGAGTAACTTTCGAGTTTGCCAGATCTTTTTCGTAAGGCTTGAGATGCTCGAAGGCAAAGAAGACCTCTTGGATGGGCTTGCGAGCGATCGCCTTCGCAATGCGATCCGCAGCTCGTTTAATTTCGGGGCCTTCAGGCATTGCAACGGGATACGCGAACTATCCGGCTATCATGCCACACGGGCTATGCTGTTGAGATGGCTCAAATGGCTGAGGTAGCGGTTGAAATGATTGCAACCCATCCCAAGGTTTACTCCGTAGACGAATATTTGGAGTTCGAGCGAGACTCGCAGGAGCGCCACGACTATATCGACGGTCGCATCGTAGGCATTCGAACAGATGAAACTGACCGAGATACCGGCATGACTGGAGGTACGCCCAACCACAACGCGATCGCGTTGAATTTAGCCAGCGAGCTGAATGTTGCTCTCAAACGCCTGCCCCATCGCATATTTGTTGCCGACCAGCGCATCTGGATTCCAGAGAAAAAGATGCTGACTTATCCCGATGTTGCGGTCGTGGCGGAAGAGCTGAGCTACTACGGCGATCGCAAGGACACGATTACTAATCCCATCGCGATCGCTGAAGTTCTCTCAAACTCCACGAAGGCTTACGATCGGGGCGAAAAGTTTGCTGCTTATCGAACGTTGCCGAGTTTGCAGGAATACTGGCTCGTCGAACAATATTCGATCTGCGTCGAACAATACGTTAGAACGAGTCAAACCCAATGGGCGTACTCAGTTTACGAAGAAGCCGATGCTGAGATAGCTTCTGCCTGCTTGCCATTCAAATGTCTCGTATCGGATCTATACGTATAGTATTTCTAGATAAGAGTGAGAATCAATGGCTTACAGTTTAGACCTCCGTCAACGGGTCATCGACCGACTCAATCAAGGCCACTCGGTGGATGACCCGTTGACGGAGGTCTAAACTGTAAGCCATTGATTCTCACTCTTATCTAGAAATACTATAAAACGCATCTGGCTTGAAGCAGCGAATGAAGCTGGCAAACCG
>JBCBTL010000405.1:0-3513 GCA_039818705.1 Cyanobacteria bacterium J06639_1 | reverse complement strand
GAGTCCTCCCACGATCGCGGCGAGGGCTTAAGATCGCGGATGGTCTGCACTCGCACGAGCGGGACGATTTGCTGGGGGACGAAGGTGCTACTACTCACCAATGACGACGGAATCGACGCGCCCGGCCTTCAGGCTTTACACGCTGCCGTGGGGGGGCGAGGGGCGATCGTGGCTCCGGCAGAGCATCAGTCGGGGTGCAGTCATCAGGTGACAACCGGACGTTCGCTTCGGGTGGAACAGCGCGATCGCGATCGCTATGCCGTCAGTGGCCTGCCTGCCGATTGCGTCCGGGTCGGACTTACCCACCTCTATCCCGATACGTCGATGGTGCTTTCGGGCATCAATGCGGGGGGAAATTTAGGGTCGGATATTTTTCTGTCGGGGACGGTGGCGGCAGTGCGCGAAGCTGCTTTACTGGGCATTCCGGGTATTGCGATATCGCACTATCGGCAGGGCGATCGCGAGTTCGATTGGGATTGGGCGATGCGAATGGCGGTGCGCGTTTTAGAAGAGTTAACGAAGCGATCGCTACCTCCCCGTAGCTTTTGGAACGTGAATTTTCCTCATCCGCATTCGCCGGATGAAGTACCTGAATTTGATTTTTGCGAACCTTGCACGCAGCCTTTGCCGGTTAGCTATCGGATCGAAGGAGATGAATTTCATTACACGGGTCGGTACAGCGAGCGCCGGCGCGATGCGGGAGCAGACGTAGATGCGTGCTTCTCCGGTCGCATCGCGATTTCGCAGGTGACCTTCTGATGCGGAGTGTTTTGACATAAGTGGCGCGAATCTACGAGAACTCAATCGAGATTGCAGCTTCTGTGGAGAGTTGCGATCGCTGTTTGACCGAACCCGAGTTGATGCATCGCTGGCTCAATCCGATGCTGCGCTGCGAAGCGGTGGGGGAATGGTCGGTAGAAGTAGGCGATCGCTTCCGCTTCGTGGTGACCGTGCCCGTGGTGGATTTGAGTTTGGACTGTGCGGTGCGAGAGCGCGCCCCCGGACTGGTGGTTTGGGAGTTTGCGGGGTTTTTCGTTGGGAGCGATCGCTGGGACTGTCAGTTTCAGGCCGATAACCAGACGCGATTGTTGAATCGGTTCGAGTTCGAGATTCCCAATCTTTTCGTGCGGGTTGGATTCGACCTCGTGGCGGCGCGACTGACACAGCAGGACATGCGATCGCAGCTTCAGCGCTTCAAGCAGGTGGCCGAAGAGATTAGCGATCGCCCTCGTTTAGACTGAGTGCGTGAGTTGGGAGACGTGTTGTGAGCGAGACTTCGACCGAGAATTTGACGTTAGAACCGAATTACCGACTTTGCGGGGCGATCGCGCTGTTGGGACTGCCGCTGTATTTCGTCTCGGTGTGGGCGTTGGGAGCTGTCGAACTGTTTGCCGTGTTTCTTTCGGTGCAGGCGGCAACGTTGCGATTGGTCTTTGGAGAAACTAGTTTGACGGTGTTTCGGCGCGAGAGCATCATCCGCGATTTTCCCTATGCCGAATGGCTGCACTGGGAGATCTTTTGGTCGCCCGTGCCGATTTTGTTTTACTTCCGCGAGGTGAAAAGCATTCACTTTTTGCCGATTATTTTCAGTCCGACGCAGTTGCGAACAGCCTTGGAATCGCGCGTGCCGCTGACAGATCTCCAGGAAAACGCCGCACCGTTTGACCCGACCCCTCAAAACAAATAATCCGTGAGTTATTTCGTTCTTTACAGCAAACCGGGATGCCATCTGTGCGAAGGGCTGGCGGAAAAGCTAGCAGAGATTCCCGAGGTGGCCCCGGATTTGGACATTCGCGACATCACCACCCGCCCGGATTGGCACGATCGCTACAGTTTGGAAATTCCGGTGCTGTGTTGGTGGGACGGCGATCGCGAAACCCCGTTGCCGCGCCTGTCTCCGCGTGCTTCTATAGCAGCAGTGCGCTCTCTGGTGCTGCCCTATGTCCGCAACGATCGCTGACCTGCTCGATGCTGTTTCCGCTCCAGCGGCGGTGTTCCCCAGTCAGTTTGCTAAAGACGCGATCGCGACCGGACTCGCCACCGATTCTCGGGCGGTCGAGCCGGGTCAGGTTTTTATCGGGATGCCCGGCACGCAGGTGGATGGCGGCAGGTTTTGGCCGCAGGCGGCAGCAAACGGAGCGATCGCTGCGATGGTCTCGACCGACGTGCTGGCGGACGTGAAGGTTGACGAAGCCCCTATTCCGCTGTTCGGGTGGCCTGCCGAGCAGATTTCCAGCATGTGCGGCCAGGTTGCAGCTCGGTATTTTGACTATCCCGGTCGTCACCTGTCGTTGGTAGGCGTGACGGGAACGAATGGCAAAACCACGACCACCCACATCATCGAGCATTTGCTGAGAGCCGCAGATCTGGCAACAGCGCTGGTGGGGACGCTATACAACCGCTGGCCGGGATATTCCCGCACTGCTGTGCACACGACCCCCTTTGCCACTGATTTGCAAAAAACATTGGCTGCCGCGCGAGACGCGGGCTGTCAGCGAGCCGTGTTAGAAGTTAGCTCCCATAGCCTCTCGCAGAAGCGCGTGTGGGGCTGTCAGTTCGATGCGGCAGTATGGACGAACTTGACCCAAGATCACCTCGATTTCCACGAGACGATGGAGGCGTATTGGCAAGCCAAATCGCTTTTATTCCAGCCGGACTATTTGAAATCGGACGGACGAGCGATCGTCAATCGCGATGACGAGGGCGGTCGTCGCGTTTTAGACATGCTCGCTCGGGGAACGGGCGTATCTCCCTGGTCGTTCACTCTGGAAGATGCGAGCGGATGGGAGGAAAGCGATCGCGCCCATCTCCTCTGGGCTAGTGATGTAGACATGCAGGCGAGCGGGCTGAGCGCCACCCTTCACACCCCAGCCGGTGACGTAACCGTGTCGGCACCGTTGGTCGGAGCGTTCAACCTTGCCAATTTACTAGCTGCCGTAGGCGTGGCCGTTCACCTCGGCGTGCCGCTCTCGAATATTCGGGATGCTTTGCCGAGCTTTCCGGGCGTGCCGGGGCGCGTCACCAGCGTCAAACTGCCAGATACCGAGCCGGATATTGCCGCCATTGTCGATTACGCTCACACGCCGGACGGACTGGAAAATTTGCTGGCCGCGTTGCGGCCTTCCGTGCAGGGGGAATTAATTTGCGTGTTCGGCTGTGGGGGCGATCGCGATCGCGCCAAACGCCCGCTGATGGGAGAAATTGCCGCTCGCCTGTCCGATCGCGTCGTGGTAACTTCCGACAATCCCCGCACGGAAGATCCGCAGCAAATTTTGGATGACATTCTGGTCGGGATGAAGTCCAGTCCCACGCCGATGGTGGTGGAAATCGATCGCAAACTCGCCATCGAACGTGCCATTGTTGAAGCCAAGCCGGGAGATACGGTTGCGATCGCTGGCAAGGGACACGAAGATTATCAAATACTCGGTAAAGTTAAAGTACATTTCGATGATTCTGAAGTTGCTGCTGCTGCGCTAGAGCAGAGAATTCGGAGTTCGTGAGCGATTTTGCTGG
>JBCBTL010000404.1:0-3514 GCA_039818705.1 Cyanobacteria bacterium J06639_1 | reverse complement strand
GACTCGAATTAGGGCTTCTTAGTGTTGATGGAATGAAGCGAATGTGCGTAGCCGACTTGTTGATCCGGTGCCTGGAAAATGAAGGCGTTCGCTACATTTTCGGAGTTCCGGGAGAAGAAACCCTCGATATCAACGACGCGCTTCGTGATTCTAGTATTGAATTTGTCTCGGTGCGCCACGAGCAAGGGGCGGCTTTCATGGCCGACGCTTACGGGCGTTTGACGGGGAAAGCTGGAGTTTGCTTGGCCACCCTGGGGCCTGGAGCCACTAATTTGATTACGGGGATCGTGGATGCCAATCTCGATCGCGCTCCGTTGGTGGCGATTACTGGGCAAGCGGATTTGCGCCGCATTCACCAGGAATATCACCAGTACATCGACGTTAATTCGGTGTTTCGACCGTTTACGAAATGGACGGCCAGCCTGGCCTCTCCCGAACCGGTCGTGGAGGTGGTGCGCAAAGCATTTAAGTTGGCTGAAGCAGAGCCTCCGGGAGCGACCCACATCGAGCTGCCGGAAAACATTGCGGCAATGGAAGTGGCTGAGGACGTGCAAAAGCGGCCCCTACTGAACACGCCGCGCGATTGCAGTCACCCGCCGATCGCTCCGCAAGAACTGCTCCAACAGGCGGCTGAAATTCTAGAACAGGCCGATTCTCCCGTGATTTTGGTCGGGAATGGTGTCGTGCGCGGTCACGCCTCAGCCGCCGTGCAGCAGCTTGCAGAAACTCTGAACGTTCCGGTCGTGAACACGTTCATGGGCAAAGGCATTCTCAGCTTTCAGCATCCCCTCAGTCTCTACACGATTGGCTTGCAGGTGCGGGATCACATTGCCTGTGGGATTGACGGCAGCGATGTTATCGTCGCGATCGGCTATGACTACGTGGAGTACGGCCCCGAATACTGGAACGCCAGTCGGGACAAAACCATCATTCACATTGCGGCAACGCCAGCAGAGGTCGATTCTCACTACGTCCCTGCCGTAGAAATTGTTGGCGATATCAATCGCATCGTGTCCCGTTTGGCGGCGATGACGTTTCACGCCAAAGAGTTCGCGCCATTTCAGGATGTGCAGCAACGCATCCTGGACGAGTATCGCGCCACCAAAGACGATCGCGAGTTTCCCATCAAGCCGCAAAAAGCCCTTTACGATCTGCGGCAGGTTCTCGCCCCCGAGGACATCGTGATTTCGGACGTGGGAGCGCACAAGATTTGGGTGGCGCGGATGTTCCCGGCCTATCGCCCCAATACAGTGCTGATCTCGAATGGGTTTGCCGCGATGGGATTCGGCTTGCCAGCGGCGATCGCGGCGAAGCTCGTGCATCCCGATCGCACGGTGGTGAGCATTTCTGGCGACGGCGGCTTCATGATGAACGTCCAAGAGCTAGAAACCGCGGTACGAATGAATTTGGCGATTATCGTCGTCGTTTTCAACGACAACGGCTACGGGTTGATTCGCTGGAAACAAGAAAATCGTTACAACGCAACGGCTGGAGTGGACTTCCAAAACCCCGATTTCGTGGCGCTGGCTCGCAGTTTTGGTGCCGAAGGGTTCCGACTGGAGCGCACGGAGGACTTTCCGATGCTGTTGAAAAAGGCGATCGCCTCTCAAAAAACCGTCGTGATCGACTGTCCGATCGACTATCGCGAGAACTTGAAACTGACGAAGCGGCTGGAAGTGCTCAACTGTCCGGTCGAGTTCTAAGAGATTTGCACTCGAATTCGGGTGGCTCGGCGAAATCGACTATACTAGAGAGCCTGAATCAAAATTTCTGCTCTCCCGCGTTAGCCAGTCATGTCGAAGAAAAACGTATCGGTCGTGTTGCAGCAAGACATACCCAGTTTGGGTAAGTCGGGCGAAGTCGTGGAGGTCACCTCTGGCTACGCGCGCAACTATTTGTTCCCCCGCAGTTTGGCCGCACGCACGACTGCGGGCATCCTGAAAACGGTGGAGCTGCGCCGCCAGCAAGAAGAGCAGCGCAAGAAAGACGAGAAGGCAGCGGCAGAAAGTCGCAAGACGGCACTGGAGACCATTAACCGCTACGTCGTCAAGGTGACAGTGGGCGAGGGCGGCCAGATTTTCGGCACGATTACTTCTCAAGACGTGGCTGACGTGCTCGAAAGCGTCAGCGGCATCTCAGTGGATCGCCGGGGAATCACACTTGAAGACGTGAAGACCACGGGGACGTATCCGGTGTCGATTCGTTTGCATCAGGACGTGACGGCATCCATTCAGATTCAAGTGACGGCTGAATAACCAGCTCGACTCTAGCCACAGCGCCCGGTGTAGGGGAATCAGTTTTGGCGAAGTCATTCGAACCTCAGCGGGGTGGAGGCGGCGATCGCTTACCACCCCAAAATATTGAAGCTGAGGAAGAGATTCTCGGCGGGATTTTGCTCGACCCTGAGGCGCTGCCGCGCGTGTCAGAAGTCTTGCTGCCCGAAGCGTTCTATATTTCGGCCTATCAAGATATTTATCGAGCGGCGCTGGCATTGCACGCCCAAGGGCGGCCGACGGATTTAACCAGCGTATCGGCCTGGCTGGAAGACAATGAGCTGCTGGAAAAAATTGGCGGCACGGGGGCGCTGCGGCGGCTAGTCGAACAGACCGTGAGCAGCATCAACGTCGATCAATACGCACGCTTGGTGCTTGATAAATACACGCGGCGCCAGCTCATCCGCGCCAGCAATCAGACTGCTGAGCTTGCCTACGATGCCAGCCTGGAAATTCCTCAGGTCATGGATCGGATCGAGCAAAATATTTTCGAAATTACGCAGGAGCGGGTGCAGCGATCGCTCGTTCCCGCTTCGGATGTGTTGCTAAATATTTTTTCCGAGCTGGAAGATAAATTTCAGTCTGGGAACGCGCTGCCCGGTATTCCTACGGGGTTTTACGACCTCGACTCCATGACGCAGGGCTTTCAGCGATCGGATTTGATCGTGGTGGCGGGTCGTCCCTCGATGGGGAAATGTTTGACGGGCGATGCGGAGTTATTGCAAGCCGACGGCAGCGTTGTCACAATTGCCGAACTTTATCGCCGCCGTCAAGCGCGCGTCTTCACGTTAAATTCTTCGTGGCACTTTGAACTTACAGAACCGAGCGTTTTCGTCGATGACGGTTTCAAACCCGTTTTTCAGCTCGAAACGCGATCGGGTCGTCAACTTACCTGCACGGCTTCGCATCCATTACGGACGCTGCGAGGCTGGACACCCCTAAAAGATTTGCAGGTGGGCGACGCGATCGCCGTGCCGCGCTCTCTAACGATCTTTGGGACGACGCAGTGGCCGCAAGCCAGCCTTGAGGATTTAGCGATCGCTCTCAAACAAGGCGATCGCGAGCTGCCCGAAGAAGTCTTCAAGCTGGAGCGATCGCAACTCGCTCTCTTGTTGGAATCTCTATCAAACGCGCTGGGGCGGATCGAACGGGTGGGCGATTGCGTTCGTTTTACCTACAAGGCGACGAGCGAGCGACTATTGCGTCAATGCCAAATCGTAACAGCAAATGCTGGCATTGAC
>JBCBTL010000403.1:0-3530 GCA_039818705.1 Cyanobacteria bacterium J06639_1 | reverse complement strand
CAACCTATCAAGTCGAACTCGTGCTCGATCGCGACGGCACCAAGAAAACGCCGTCAACCTCTGACCGACAAGCTGCCGAAGTCGCACGGGATGCCATCCGCACCTTTCTGCGCCTGCGCTAAGCTTCCAAGCTTCTGCCTGGCATAGAGCACAGCGACTGAAGCCATCGCGCCAGTAAGCCCGTGACGATCGCGGGCAATTCCAAATGAGGAAAAATCCCCGCATCGGGAATCGAGGGATAGAGATAGACACGATCGCGGTTGAGATTTGCGAGCTTCTGACCGATTTCAGGTGGCGTAAACCGAGCGAGATCGCCCCAAACTAGTGCGGTCGGAACGGATAGATCTGGCACGTACTGTGCGAGGTCGAAGTAGAGATCTCCGCGTAAGAATGAGAGGGCTGCATAGTCAGCGTTGGGTTTTCGAGCAGACGTTAGATAGGCGTTAACTATGTCAGGGGAGATGCGATCGCGATCGGCAAAAATAAAGCGTTCTAGAAAACTTCGCACGGCCAATTCATTTGTCGCACCGAGTGCATAAATCGCGCGATCGAGTCCAGGTGTATTGATAATGGGTGCAGGGATGCGGCGCTCGGCAGCCTGACCGAAGTCTCGAAATCCAGACGGACAGACTAAAAATATCGAGTCAAATAATTCGGGACGAAGTACGGCTAGCCGGATGATAAGTGCGGCTGTGAAGGACGAAGCAATCGCGGTGACGGGCACGTCAGAAACCGCTCGAATAAAGTCTTCTAGCGAAACCAGATAGTCTTCAGAGGTGTAATCGCGCTGGGGATGTTGAGAGCGCCCCCAGCCCAGCAAATCGGGAGCGAAAACGGGATGAGCCGTAGCAAAAGCCGGATACACTTTCGACCATTCATACGACGATGCGCCGCCGCCAAAGCCATGAAAAAAGATGAGAGGCGATCGCGGCGCCTCGATAGCGTCTTCTGAAGTCACGTAAGCCATTGAGCCCAGCGACGTAGCAGCAAAACGAGTAACGAACATCAGGATGCTTCCGCAATCTCGGACAGTTCGAGCCAGCGCTCAGTTGAGGTGTCGATTTCGAGTTCGATCGCCGCCAACTGCTCTGATAGTTGAGTTAGATCGACATACCGACCGTCGCTAGGCTTTTCGTAAAGTTGCTTTTCAATAGCAGCCTTCTCGTCCTCCAGTTCGGGAATGCGCGATTCTAGAGTCTCTAATTCGCGGCGTTCTTTGTAAGACAATTTGCGATCGCGTTTCACCCTCGGCTTGTGCGACGCACTTTTCTCCTCAATGGCTGGTGATGACGGTTTCACTTCTGAATCGCGATCGCTCTCAGCCGTTCCTTCTGCAGATTTGAAATCCAGATAAACCGAATAATTACCCGGATATTGCTTAACACTTCCTCCGGGAGCAATTTCAAAGATTTTCCGCACAACGCGATCGAGAAAATAGCGATCGTGAGACACGACGGCAACGCAACCGCCAAAATCTTCTAAATAGTCTTCCAAAACACCCAGCGTCTGCACGTCTAGATCGTTCGTGGGCTCGTCCAAAAGGAGAACATTCGGCGCTCCCATCAGGACTTTAAGCAGAAATAAACGCCGTTTCTCTCCACCCGAAAGTTTGGCAATGGGGGAGTACTGCCGATCGGGGGAAAAGAGAAAGCGTTCGAGCATTTGCGATGCCGTGATGACCGTCCCATCAGATGTCTTGACCAATGCCGCTACGTCTTTGATATAGTCGATGACCCGTTGTTCTAGGTCAGCCGCCGTTAACAAGTCATCCGAATGCTGGTCGAAATAGCCGATCGCGATCGTTTCCCCAATCTCAATCGTGCCGGAATCGAGGGAAAGTTTGCCCGCGATCGCGTTCAACAACGTCGATTTTCCCGCACCATTTCCGCCCACAATGCCAACCCGATCGCCTGGCTCGAACGTGTAGCTGAAATCTTGGAAGAGCACGCGATCGCCAAACGACTTCGTCGCGCCTTCAATCTCGATGACTTTTTTGCCAATGCGACGCGATACCGTGTCAATTTCAACATTGCCGACGGCCTCTTTGAACTCGCGCTTTTGCATGTCGCCAATGCGATCGATGCGGGCTTTTTGTTTCGTGCTGCGTGCCTTTGCCCCCCGTTTCAACCATTCCAACTCGCGGCGCAAGACATTCCGATGTTTGCGCTGCTGGCTAACCGCCGCCTCTTCCTGTTCGGCTTTCTTTTCCAAGTAATACCCGTAGCTGCCTTCGTAGGTGAAAATATCAGCGCGATCGAGTTCGATGATGCGGGTGGTAACGCGATCGAGAAAATAGCGATCGTGAGTTACCAGCAAAACCGCCCCGCGATGTCCTTGCAAATAGCTCTGCAACCACTGCACGGAATCCGCATCAAGATGGTTCGTCGGCTCGTCCATCAACAGTAAATCGGGCTCAGACAGCAGCGCTGTGGCTAGGGCAATCCGCTTGCGGTAGCCTCCCGACAAATCTCCCACTCGCGCTTCAAAATCTTCGATGCCCAGTTTGGAGAGTACGATTTTCGCCTTCGTTTCCAGCTCCCAGGCTCCGATCGCCTCCATTTTTTCGCTGACGATCGCCAATTTGGCAATGAGGTCTTCTAGGCGATCGGGATCGTCCTCAGCGCGAGCCATCTGCTGCGACAGCAGTTCGTATTCGCGCACGAGCTGGATGCCCGACGTGGAGCCGTCGCCGCTATCTGCGAACACCTGCTCTAAAACGGTCTTGTCTTCATCGAGATCCGGCATTTGCGGCAGATAAACCACCCGTCGATTGCGTTCGGTCAATCGTTGGCCGCTGTCGATCGGCTCGATTCCAGCCACCATTTTGAGCAGGGTGGACTTGCCCGAACCGTTTACGCCAATCAATCCCACTTTCTCGCCGTCCGCAATGCTAAAGCTGGCATCGCGAACGATTTCTTTGATGCCGAAGTCTTTGGCTACAGCCTGGAAGGTAACGATGCCCATGAATTCTGCACGCGAGAGCAGCTTCGATCCTGCCCTATTTTCGGGTGCGAACACAAAATTCATTCGACCTGGCTCTCGGGATTGCGTCCATCAGGGAGGAGACACGCGATCGCCATCCGTCAAGTTATCTAATACAGCAGGCCGCATTGAATCTGCCTGCTCTGCTGAAGGGCTTGCAGGCAATCCCCCCAGGGACACATAAGTTTCGTAAAAGGCGCGAGAGTCAACGGCCAAGTTCAAAATCTTTGATTCCCCTTCGTACGAGTTGAACCGAGAATCGACTGCCAGAACTGAATAGCGATCGCGATCGAATAACAAGAGAGGCGAGCCGCTATCTCCCCACAGCGAATCGCACTGATGAATGACGAGATTAATCTCCGAGTCGGACACATCAACTATCGAGCAATTAAAGTGAGCGGAAAGACTCTTAGATTCTTCGCCACCATATCCTGCTTGAATCACAGGCACGCTGGCATCAATCATGTCTCGAATTTCTTCCTCTCGAATAGAACGCACGGGAATCGTGCCAAATTCAGCACTCAAATCTGAACCTAGCGTCAAAAATG
>JBCBTL010000402.1:0-3537 GCA_039818705.1 Cyanobacteria bacterium J06639_1 | reverse complement strand
AGTTCGGGAATGATGTCCCAGCCCGGTTCGCCCCGCACCAAAATTTTGCCGCACGGCCCCGGATCGCCAATGCCCGCGCCGATTTGTTGCGATCGCCAGCGTTTGTTCGCCGGTAAATCCGACAAATCGGGCCGGTGGCCCTCACGGGTGTGAATGATGGTGAACTGGCGATCGCGCATGACCGCCAGCACTTTCTGAATGGGTTCGATGGGGGCGCGAGTTAGCGAGAGGTCGTATCCCATTGCATCCACGTAGCCGCCCTTACCGCAGAAATCCGTCTGCATGTCGATCACGATCAGAGCCGTGTTTTCGGGGCGCAGGTCGCCGTTGTATGGGTAGGGATAGGGGGAGGATTTCAGATAGATGTCTGGCACAGTTAGCTCCCGGTGTTGCTGGCAACGGCCTTAACGGGCAATTCGGCACCCTGGTAGGTTCGCGTGGGTTCGGGGAAACCGCAGGAAGTACCATCCGTCACTTGCACGTCATCTTCCCAGGGTAGACGGTAGCGTTCGGCCACGAGATCTTGCATGTAAGTGTACGGACAGTCTTGCGCGCCGCCTTTCACCGCCGTAAATCCGCGATGGCCGAACTGATAGATGTTATTCTCCACCGACCAATGCTGCCGCGCTTCGCGCACGAGGTCAGGACGCAGCTCGGCAGTGATAATTTCATCCGGTCGGTTGCCACCCGTAACGAGAGGCGTGCCGTCGAAGTTGACGAACGAACCTTCTCCCATTGAATCGAACGTGCCGTCGCTGCCGCACATGCAAACGGACGCGGTGTACATCAGATTGCAGAAGGCATTGGCTTGGTTAGTGGCGTGCCAAGCATGTCGAATGGGAGCTGTGTAGCCTGCCGTGCGAATCATAATCTCAGCACCCTTATACGCACTTTCCCGCGCCATTTCGGGGAACATGCCATCGTGACAAATGATGAGGGCGATCGTGCTTCCGTTGGGACCTTCACAGACAGGAATACCGAGATTTCCAGGCTCCCACGGCTCCACAGGTACCCACGGATGCAGCTTGCGATAGTACAGTTTCAGCTCGCCGCGATCGTCGATAATGATGCCGCTGTTGTAAGGATTACCGTTGGGGTTGTATTCCATCAGCGAGAAACAGCCCCAAATCTGGTTATCCTGGCACGCCGTTTGAAACGCTTCAACTTCGGGGCCATTCAAACGACACATGATGTCGGGGTTCGTATCCATCGACAACCCGTGCAGCGCGTATTCCGGGAACACGACCAAATCCATCGTGGGTTGATTGCGCCGTGCCTTGGCGACCATTTCGCAAATGCGATCGCTTTGCGCCTTCAAGTCGTCAGGAGTGACCACCACGGGTAACTGCAACTGCACCAACCCCATCACCACCCCATTCGGGGATTTATTCAGCCCGCCCAGTCCGCTCATCAACCCGCTCCTCGCTCCGAAACATCGAAAGACAAAAAAGCCACGACGCTTTTCTGTGATGTATCAGGGTACGTGATGAAGGCGATTCACCTCGGTTCAATCTGAGCAAATCCCCCAACCTGCTAAAACTCGAATGGGTGCGATCGCAAAGCGTAGGGTCGATTTGAATGCACAGGCGATCGCACAGATCCAACTCAGCGGTAGCGCCCGCGAGGTTGCCCGCGCAACGATGGCAGATCTTCCCAATATCGATGACCTCCGCCTCGCTAGACTGAAGATCAATCAATGCGAGGCAGTCCGATCGTGGATGCATCCCTACATCGACACATTCGATATCTCACCAATTCGGGCGGCGAACCTACAGATGTACTCGTACCCATCGATATTTGGGAGCAGCTCATTAGTACGCTCCGAGAGCAGGAGAGCGGTCTAGCCTGGATCGACGAGCGCGAACCTACCTCTCAACTTCTGGAAGACCTGCGCTCATCTCTCAAAGAAGCTGTCTCACAACAAACAGCTCCCATCGCTCAACTTTGGCAGGATATCGAAGCGTAGCTGATGGCCGAAGTTCGCTTCACCCCAACCTTCAAGCGTCGTCTCAAAGCTCTAAGCAAACGATATCGTCGCGTTCGACAAGATTTACAACCCGTCATCCTCGAACTCGAACGCGGTAACCTCATTGGCGATCGCATTCCTGGCACTTCCATCACAGCCTTCAAAGTCCGCGCCAGAAATAGCGATATCCCCACCGGAAAAAGTGGCGGCTATCGCCTCATCTATTGCTCTTAACGTTTTAGTTAGGACAGAGAGAGCCTGACTGCGTCTGGGTTCTGGGTAGCTAAAACGTCCTAGGCAGCTTGAAGACTGCGATATCAAGTCGTTTCGCCCGATCGCATTGTGCTTTTACTGGTCTACGCCAAGTCCGATCGCGCTGATGTCAGCCTCGAAGAGATCCAAAATGCGCTCGACTCGCCATAGTTCCCATTCCGAGCAAAGCCGCGATGCCTCACTTGCAAGACTTCAAGCCCAACACCATATCTGAGCTTGACTGACCGAAGAGCGATCGCCCTCATTCCAACTGCGTTTGTCCTAACGCTCCCGGCGCACCCACCAGCGTTCGTTTCGGCGAACACGTCACCGTCATGATTGCCAGCGTCAGAATATACGGCGATGCATTCCACACGTAGTAAAACGACTCCACCCCCACCGACTGCAACGCCGGGCCAATGGCCTGCGCCCCGCCAAACAGTAATGAGGCATACAGACAGTGCATCGGCCTCCACCGCGCAAAAATCACCAGCGCCACCGCCATCAACCCTTGCCCGCTGGAAATGCGTTCGTTCCAACTGCCGGGATACACCAACGACAAGTACGCGCCCCCAATCCCGGCCAGCACGCTGCCGATAACGATCGCGTAAGCCCGCACCTGCTTCACCGACACCCCCATCGCCTTCGCCGCCGCCGGACTGTCTCCCGCCGCGCGCACGAACAGTCCCCAACGAGTCGCTTTGAAAAACCACTGCATCAGCGGTGCAACCAGAACTCCCAGCAAAAATAGAGGACTGATGCTGAACGCCGATCGCACTTGCGGCAGCTCGCTCCAGTTCCCTAGCGGCAATGCGGGCAACTGCGGGGCGGGCGGTTGAATGAACGGTTTGCCGAAGAAAAACGCGATGCCGCTGCCGAAAATAATCATGGCGATTCCCACCGCCACGTCGCTCACCTGTGGCTTCTGCGCCAGCCAGCTATGCAACAGTCCCAGCAGTCCGCCCGCTATCCCGGCCACGACCACCCCGACCCACGGCCCCAAAAACGGAACCTCTCGCAGGTAGTAAGACGTAGCATAAGCAGTCATCGCCCCCGTCAACAGCGCCCCTTCTAGACCGAGATTGATTTTGCCGCTTTTCTCGGTCAGGCATTCCCCCAGGCTGACGAACAAAAAGGGCGCGCTACCCCGCAAGGCTCCCCCCGCGATCGCCAGCGGCACTCCCCACCATCCCAATGCTTCAACTGCCACCTGCATCTCCTGAATGAGAAGTCTTTATCGAGCGGGTTCGGGTTTCAGGCTGGGAGTTGGTTTTGCTTCCGGCTCGGCAAACCAGGAAAACTTGCCGTAAAGCGATTCG
>JBCBTL010000401.1:0-3556 GCA_039818705.1 Cyanobacteria bacterium J06639_1 | reverse complement strand
ACCTGACGATCGCGCCGTGACGGAGACGACGGCTGTGTTCTTCCCCAACCAAGATGAAGGAGGCACCCACGTCAACATTAGCGGTGCTGGCGTGCTGGCGAATGCTCCCAATCGCGAGGCAGCAGTTCAGTTTCTCGAATACCTGGTATCTCCCGAGGCTCAAGAGCTGTATGCCCAAGGGAATAACGAGTATCCAGTGATTGATGGAGTTGATGTCGGCTCTGCCGTATCCTCTCTAGGAGAATTCGATTCGTCTGATACCAACGTGTTTGTCTTCGGACCGAATGCAGCCGAGGCACTAGAGCTGATGGATCGGGCTGGCTGGAAGTAAGCGATCGCCCGTTCAATCCGTTCGCGATGTACCAAAACGCCCCGCAACGACACGTAACTTGCGGGGCGTTTTTCAAGTGGAATCTTGTAGCTGGCGATCGCATTTTGCCGCGTGCCGCTGCTGAAAACCGAAAATCGTTGGGTGCTGGCATGTCTCCGGCAAAGAAGCGAGTTACAACGTTAGGAGTTCGAGACGTACAGGTTAGGACGTTCCCTTGGTTAGCGACCCGTTTGCAGCACCAGACTCGCCTTCAGACGTAACCGACTCTGCTGCCGTAGCGTCGGCGATCGCCGAGTTGCAGTTCGACGATCGCGGCTTAATCCCGGCGATCGTGCAGGACTACTTGGACGGGACAGTGTTAATGCTGGCCTGGATGAATCGGGAGTCGCTGCAAAAAACGCTTGAAACCCAACAGACTTGGTTTTGGAGCCGATCGCGCCAGGAGCTCTGGAATAAAGGAGCGACTTCGGGGCACATCCAACACGTGAAAGAGATTCGCTACGACTGCGATCGCGACACGCTACTCGTCACTGTGGAGCAAGTGGGAGACAAGGCGTGCCATACCGGAGAGCGCAGTTGTTTTTTCACGCCGCTCGGGCACACTAAATCTGTTGCAGCGGATACCTTGTCGCAGGTGTTTGCTGTGATACAGGATCGTCAGGCGAATCCGTCGCCCAAGTCATATACGAACAAACTATTGGCAAAAGGAGACAACTCCATTCTCAAAAAAGTCGGGGAAGAAACCGCCGAAGTGGTTATGGCCGTTAAAGATGACGATCCAGAAGCGATCGCGAGCGAAATGGCCGACCTTTGGTATCACTGCCTCGTCGCACTCGCACACCATCACGTGGATCTCAAAGATGTCTATCGCCAGCTCCAATCCCGTCGCTAAGTCCCAGTCCGAGTCTGACCCCGTCCGTACGACCGATCGCGACACGGTGCGGCTGTTAGTGAACCAGTCGGGCTGGGTTGAGATGGACACCGAACGGGAGCCGCTGGCCGTCTATTTACGCCAGCATCCCAAGTGGGTCGCTCGCTGCTTCAAACCCTTAAAAGTCGAGCAGCTTTGCGATCGCACCTATCGACTTCAGTTTTTTCGCATGGGCGGGTTGGGGTTTAATCTAGAACCCTGCTTCGGCATCGAGATTTTGCCGGATGAAGACTATTTGTTCGCCCTCAACTCCATTGAGCTGCCAACGGACGAAGGCTTGCCCTATCACGTTGACTGCTACTCCAGCTTCCTGTTGGAAGAGCGTCAGCCCGGAGAAACCATCCAAACGCGCGTGAATTGGGAACTCAAGCTGGATATTCAAATGCAGCTTCCGGGCTTTTTGCTGGCGCTGCCCCGCAAACAGGTGCTGGCGGTGGGGCAGGGGGTAGTCAATCAGGTGGCGCGCAGCATGTGCAAACGCCTCACCCGCAACATCTGCACCGACTACGATCGCTATCGGGCTGCAGCTCACAGCTTCTCCTAAATCACGGGTTCTCCTGTAATCACAGGCCTTCTGAGTCACAGTTTCTTCTGAGTCACGCTTTCCCATTTGGGGCTCGCGCGGGCAAAGCAAGGTCATTGGGCGATACCATCGAATGCAGTTAGGCGTGTTGGTATCGAACGAGGGCGATCGCTTTCGGACGATGGGGATAAAGCAAGGTTGAGGAGATGATGCGGAAGCTGAAGTGGGCTGCCCTGGGTACGGGTGTCGCCTTTGTGGGTGGCATGGCAGCGGGGCTGTTGAGTGCATTCGTTCGGCCTCTAGACGAACCCATTTCTGAGGCAGCAAGCCCTGGGATATCGAGCCCTAAAGAAATAACCCCTGAGAGAAAAGACTCTCAAAACAAAACAGAGGCTGTTGTCGAGGTCGCTGCGGTTGCAACCCCAGTGCCGACGCGATCGCCAATCGTTCGACCTACGGCCTCTCCCAGTTCTACGCCTGTCGCGCAGCCTCGCCAACCCATCCTTCAGGCGACCCACGACTGGCCGCTCCTGGACGTTCCCGTCAAGCCGAGGGATGTCGAGGTGTGGGAGTGCGAAGTGGTCGTCATTGGGGGATCGTTGGGGGGAGTGGCTGCCGCCTCTCACGCCATGCGCGCCGGAGCGCAAACCTGTACGTTCGAGCTGACGAGCTGGATGGGGGGGCAGGTTAGCTCTCAGGCCGTGTCGGCGATCGACGAATCGCCCCAGATGCGTCAGTTGCAAAATTTTTCTCCGGCCTGGCTCGATTTCAAGCGCGCGATCCAACGCCAAACGGTTTCTCTGCCGCCAGACATTGGCTTTACCGAACCGATCGCTGTCAGTGCCATCAATAGCTGCTGGGTCGGGGATTTATGTTTTCCACCTCTGGCCGGACACTTGGCCTCCGTCGAGGTGCTGGAGGCGGCACACGCAAATTCTCCTGACAGTCGGTGGCAGGTGAATACCGCGTTCAAGGGAGTGGAATTTAATGACGCAGGCGATCGCATTACTGCTGTCTACGCTGTTGGCCGCACCCCTCGCGATCCTGATTACATGCCGCTGGGTCGCCTGTCTCGCGAAATCCACACCTGGTACGCCTGGGGCAGCAACGACACGTTCGAGAAAACGCCGATTCGCCTGCAGGCTCCGCCTGGCAAGACTCTCACCGTCATTGATGCCACCGATACGGGCGAGTTAGTGGGGTGGGCGAACATCCCGCATCGACTCGGTTCGGAAAGTCAGGCCACGACGGGGGAAATCAACGCCAGAGTTGACAACCCCGACTGCACCCAGGCGTACACGTATCCATTCGTGATGGCGATCGCCGACGACGGTGGTAAATCTCGCGCTCGTATCGGCAAACTCCAAACCGGATTTAGCAAGGCCGAACACCGCGCCGACTTCGATTTAGAAGGCTTTCCCATGTTCAGCGGCCAAAGCGTCTTTAACTACCGCCGCATTGTCAGCCAGGCGCAAACCAATCCCTTCGTCGAGCCGCCGATAGCGGGCGACATGACCGTGATGAACTGGAATCGCGGCAACGACTGGGCTTGGATGAATCCACCTTTAATCCTGTCGCAGGCTGGAATTGATGAGGCCGGACAGCGAGACAACTGGCTGGGCGGATTACACCCGAATTCGCTCAAAGAAGCCGAAAATCACGCGCTGCTATTCTCTGAGTGGTTGATGCAGAATCAGGCTCTTCCTGGCTATGCAATGGCTCATTTATCAGGACAAGGCTCTCCCATTCCGACCGCGTCCGGTCTGAGCTT
>JBCBTL010000400.1:0-3557 GCA_039818705.1 Cyanobacteria bacterium J06639_1 | reverse complement strand
ATTCTAGGGGCGATGAGACGATTTCTGTTTGTTGGACTCGAACGAAATACGTACCAGCTTCTACATTTTCAAAAATCTGTTGAGTATCTGAAAAGCGCTCGTAGCGAGAGGTAGCGATAACTTCATCAGGGTCTTGACGGCCATTGCCGTTCGAGTCCTGAACCAGTTCGAGTTGCCCATCTTCGCGGCGAAACGTCACGCTCGATAAATCGTTGAGACGAACGCCGACCCTTGCGGGTTGTCGCAGTGTAAACCCATAGTAGTCGCTCGGATCTGCCGCCGTTCCGACCAATCCAGCAAACGTCACTTCAATTTCTTCCGCCTCTGACGTGTTGCGGTCGAATTCGCTGACAATCGTGGCCTCGGCCAGAGTATTACCAGGATCTTCTTGAAGAGCATTTTCTGTTTGAGAAGCATCTAGCGACAAGGTGTAGCTTACGCTCGCGTTGCTAGTGCTAGTCTCACTCGGAAAGACCCGGATGAAGTAAACGCCGGGATCTAAGTTCAACTGGAAAGATTCAGCGCCACCTTCGCGGTTAAAATCGGATTCTTGCAGAACGTCGCCATCGTCTATGATGCCGTTCCCGTTGGCATCTTGAATGAGTGCGATCGCGCCATCGGCAAAGTCGTCCTGTTCGAGGTTGGTTAACGCAATTACAGTATTGGTCACGCGATCGAGTTCGAGGCGATAAAAAATTATCAGGATCGGCGATCGCATTGACGAACCCTCGATAAATAGTTTGCTCTCTCTGGGAAAGATCGGGATTCGTATCGAGCGGAGGCACGATCGCGGCTTCAGCCAGCGTATTTCCCGGATCTCGGTCGAGCGCGTTCGTCTCAGGTACGGGAGCATCGATGGAGAGCGTATAGCTAATCGTGTCCAGGCCGAATTCAGGATCGGGGAAGACGCGAGCGAAATACGTTCCCGGATCGAGAGCAACACTGGCATTTCGCGCGAATTCAAACAGGTCTTCACCCGGATCGAACGCACCGTTTTGATTGATATCCTTCACAATTTGCACGATCGCCCTTTGACTGGGCAGATCGCTCAAGTCCAGCTCGATGGAAACATTTGAAATGCGCTCCAGCTCGAACTGGAAGTAGTCTTCGGGATCGGCAAAGGTGTTCGCAAAGCCTCGGAACGTAGTGGGAACGCGAGCTTCATTGTCGGGGTTCGGATCGAGAGGAGGAGCGATCGTCGCCTCCGCAGGAGTGCTGCCAGGGTCATCTTGCAACGGATTGACTTCGGGAATCGTGCCGTCAATGTCGAGCGTATAGCTGGTTGCGGTGATGTCATCGAGATCGAGCGAGTCAACTTGAATGAAATACGTACCGGGGTCGAGGGCAATATCAATCCCGGTGTTATTGTCTGGAATGATGTTTCCCGAAACGCTCTCAATTAGGCTCTCGTTGTCATCGAGTTCGCCATTGTCGTTGAGGTCGCGAATGAGTTGGATATTACCTCGCACCGTACCGATGTCGCTGGTGAACACGTCTTCTAGCAGTACGCGCAGGTTGATGAGGCGATCGACCTCCAATTGATAGATATCAGCCGAGTCGGTGATAGGGCTGGTAAATCCCGGAAATACCGTAGGGACGCGGACGCGATCGTCTGGGTTTAGGTCGAGCTCGGGGAGCACGAGGGCGCTGGCAGGTTCGTTCCCGGGTTCCTGTGAAAACGCGGGATCGAGCAAGGCGGCTCCCACCTGAAGCTCGTAGCTGAGTTCCGCGATCGCACTGCCCTCGGGCAACACCCGAATGAGATACGTACCGGGGTCGAGATTGCTAACGATGAGTTCGTCTTCTCCCACCCCGCCGTTATCGCGATCGACAATCAGCTCGCCATCGTCAAGTTCGTCATTGCCATTGAGGTCGCGCCCGATTTGCAGTCTGCCATCGGTACTCGGATCATCTAAGCGAGCGAACACGAATGTTCCCCGCGTTAGCTCGAATCGATACAAATCACTCGGGTCGGAGAAACCAACCGATTCGTTGATGACGATCGTTTGCGAGAATAATTCTCCTAAAAAGAGTGCTGTGCTGACCGTCTCGCCCGGATCGCGACTCGTCTGCACGGTGGGAACGGTCGGCGGAATCGCTGCAATATCGTCAGCCTCCACATCCTGGCCGGGAACGAGAGCATTCACGATGGAGGCGATCGCCGCTCTCCGTTCATCCCCTGACGCATTACCCAAATCGGGAAGGACGGTTGCAGCGTATACAACGGCCACATCGAGCAAGTCGGGCTGAGATGAACCTACAGATTTCCCTCGAACAAAGTCCGTACTAATTTCATCTAATCCGGGGAAGGTTTCCTCAGTCGAGAAGGTTCCAGGAAGTAGATTGTCAGCCGCCGCCGTCAGATCTCGATCGCTTGGTTCTTCCGCATCACTTAACAGCAGAGCAAGAAGCAATCCAACATCAGCCAAATCCACCACACTCGGATTCGCGCGAAAGATGGCAGAGACTCGCGATTCAGCTTGCGCTGCGACTTCCTCGCTGCGAGGCTCAACAGAGGCAACGACCGCATCTTGCGATTGAGAGACTTGAGTAGGAACCGTAGTAGAAATGCTGTCTTGGCCGCACCCCGCAACAGCTCCCAAGAGTCCGAAAACAAGTGGATACAATCCAACTGAATACCGTATGAAACACCTTTTGGTATTCATTTTCACTCCTGCTCGCGCTCAAAAAAATGAGGCCTACAAACCGATTCAGAGCGAAACTATCACGACCGCCCTAATTTGGGAAGTTGCGGGATCTGAAGTGCAGTTTCTATCGTGATCGCGCGCGACACGCTCCAAACAAAAGCCACCACACAGGAACACAGACGCCACATCCGGAGTCAAGCGCCACACAACCGTTTCGCAGCCCGCCTTGCCACGCGATACAGATCGAGATCGCCACTGTCTCGACTTAACTCCGCCGCCCGTGCGAAATCCGATCGCCCCTCACCTGAAAATCCTTGCCGACAGCGAGCCACTCCGCGAGCATTCGACGCCCGCGCGTCTTCGGGAGCGATCGCCAGCGCCTCGTCGTAATCGGCGATCGCCAACTCGTACTCTCCTCGAAATCCGTGCGCCAAACCGCGATCGATGTAGGCATCGGCAGACTTCGGAGTCAGTGCGATAACGCGGGAATAGTCGGACAGGGCTGCGTCGCTTTGCTCGAGTTTTTGATGGCAATAGCCGCGCAGCTTGAAGGCGATCGCATTTTCAGGATGCGCTCGAACGGCTTCAGAAAGGGGCGCGATCGCCGCCGCACATTCTCCCTGCTGAATGAGTTCTCGGGCGCGATCGAGATGACCGACATTTTCGGAGGGGGCAGCCCATACTGGAAAGCATCTGCAAAACGCCACGACCAGAACGATGGCGATCGCCCTCAAAACTCGTCTTTTCATCGCTTCCTCGCTCATTTCGCACCCAACGCCCATAAATATTTATTAAATTCCTCTTATTCTGCTCAAAACGGTATCAGTTGCTACTTTTTTATTATTTGGGTTAAGATCGTTTTGCTAGAGGGATGACACCTTTTCGATCTTGCCGGAGGTTTTCCATGAC
>JBCBTL010000399.1:0-3559 GCA_039818705.1 Cyanobacteria bacterium J06639_1 | reverse complement strand
GCAAACTGGGGTCGCAAGCGGGGCTTCGTGGAAACCGTCGACCCGCAAGGCGACACTTCAGATGAAATTCCTTCGCTCACCCATTCAGAAACCCCCGAAGTGCGGCGGCGGCGATCGCAGCTCACGCAAAATTTGCTCATCGACCCGCTCTCGCTCAACTTCGGCTTCGTCGGGATTGCGGTGGTGTTGGGCTGGCTGATTTTGGAAGGTCTGCGCTGGATTGAAGCCGTCACGTGGGGGCAAAGCGGCATTCAGGTGATAACCTACGTGCCTCTGTTTCCGATGGCGTTGGTGGGCGGCATTATCGTACAGCTCGCGATGGAGCGACTGAATTTAGACGCGCTCATCATCGAGCCGCTGATGAAAAACATTGCCGGACTCGCGCTCGATGTCGTCGTCGTCACGGCACTAGCCTCGATTTCGCTGCGGGTGTTGGGCAACAACCTGCCGACGTTCTTAATTCTCAGCACGGTCGGCATTGCCTGGAACGTCCTCGCCTTCATCTACCTCGCCCCCCGCGTCATTCCTCAATACTGGTTCGAGCGCGGCCTCGGCGACGTGGGGCAGTCGATGGGAGTTACGGCCACGGGTATCCTGCTCCTGCGCATGGTCGATCCCGACAACCACACGGGCGCATTTGAGAGCTTCGCTTACAAACAGCTTCTCTTCGAGCCGATTGTAGGGGGCGGCATCTTCACCGCAGCAGCTCCGGTGCTGATCGATCGCTTCGGCCCCGTCGCGATCTTGGCGCTCACGGCCTTGCTGCTGGTCTTTTGGCTGGCGATGGGACTTTTCGTGCTCAAGCGCACCATTCAGCAAGTCGCCTGATCCGCAACATCTGCATCATCTTCGTTGCCCCCCGTCACGCACACGATCGCTGGCGGGGGGCAATACGTTGTTCGTCGTCGTTGATGTCTCGTGGTGAAGTGTTCCACGATCGCCACCACACTCGAAAAAATCACGCGGAATTCCCGCGACAAACCCTCGTCCGAAACTGGAGTGATGCAGGGAAAGGGTGGCACTACGTTAAGATTGTCTATAGATTTGTTGCAAACGCCGCTTTTACTCACCCTACCCGAGGCGCGATCGCGCTCATTTTGTATGTCTGCTCCCATCCGCAACGTTGCCATCATCGCCCACGTCGATCACGGTAAAACAACGCTAGTTGACGCTCTGCTGAAGCAATCGGGACTGTTCCGCGACGGCGAAGTCGTGCCCACCTGCGTGATGGACTCGAACGATTTGGAGCGGGAGCGCGGCATCACCATTCTGTCGAAAAACACCGCCGTGCGGTATCGCGACACCCTCATCAACATCGTAGACACCCCCGGCCACGCCGACTTCGGCGGCGAAGTGGAGCGGGTGTTGGGCATGGTGGAAGGCTGCATCCTCATCGTCGATGCCAACGAAGGGCCGATGCCGCAAACGCGCTTCGTGCTGCGCAAAGCCCTCGAAAAAGGCTTGCGCCCGATCGTGCTAGTGAACAAAATCGATCGCCCTCAGGCCGATCCCTACGGCGCGATCGATAAAGTCCTAGACTTATTCATCGAACTGGGTGCTGACGACGACCAGTGCGATTTCCCCTACTTGTTCGCATCGGGACTGAGCGGTTTCAGCGTTGAAGAAAAAGATCTCGATGCCGTCTTAGCCGGCGAGCTAGACAGCCCAGATATGGAGCCGCTGTTCCAAGGCATCCTGACCCACGTACCGCCTCCGGTGGGCGACCCCGAAAAGCCGCTGCAACTGCAAGTCACGACGCTGGAATACTCCGACTACTTGGGTCGCATCGTCGTCGGCAAAGTCCACAACGGCACCATCCGCGCGGGCGAAACCCTGGCGATGGTGGGCGAAGACGGCAAAACCATCAAGTCTCGCGTCAGCAAGCTATTCGGTTTTGAAGGCTTGCAGCGCACGGAACTCACCGAAGCCAAAGCGGGCAACATCGTCGCGGTGGCGGGCTTCGCCGATGCCAATATCGGCTACACCCTCACCAGTCCTGACGATCCGCAAGCATTGCCCCTGATCGCGATCGACGAGCCGACGTTGCAGATGACCTTCAGCGTCAACGACTCCCCCTTTGCGGGCAAAGAAGGCGATTACGTCACCTCGCGCCAACTGCGCGATCGCTTCGAGCGCGAGTTAGAAACCAACGTCGCCCTGCGCGTCGAAGACACCGACTCCCCCGATCGCTTCCTCGTCTCCGGTCGTGGCGAGCTGCACTTGGGCATTTTGATGGAAAACATGCGCCGCGAAGGATACGAATTCCAAGTCGCTCAGCCTCGGGTGATCTTCCGCGAAATTAACGGTCAGCCCCACGAACCCTTCGAGTGTTTGGTGTTGGACGTACCGGATGGAGCCAGCGGCGCGTGCATCGAGCAATTGGGTCAGCGACGAGCTGAAATGCAGGATATGCAGGTTACCGGCTCGGGTCGCACCACCTTAGAATTCGTGATTCCGGCGCGCGGCCTGATCGGATTTCGGGGCGACTTCGTCCGCATCACCAAGGGCGAAGGCATCATGAGCCACAGCTTCTTGGATTACCGTCCGATGGCGGGCGTACTGGACAAGCGTCGCAACGGCGCGCTGGTGTCGTTCTCCGAGGGCGATGCCACGGCCTACGCCCTGCGCAACGGCGAAGATCGCGGCGTGTTCTTCATCACCCCCGGCACCAAGGTCTACACGGGCATGATCATCGGCGAGCACAACCGCCCGCAGGATTTGGAAATCAACATCTGCAAGGCCAAGCAGCTCACCAACCACCGCGCCTCTTCTGGGGAAGAACTGGTTCACCTGCAAACCCCAGTGGATATGACCCTAGAGCGCGCGCTGGAGTACATCGGCGACGACGAGTTGGTAGAGGTCACTCCTGAGTCGATTCGCTTGCGCAAGATGAACAAAGTGAAGGCGGCAGGCAAGCGCTAAATCGCCGCAGCCAACGGCACGCCGGTCGATGATACGATTCAGCCATCTCGCGATCGCGGGGTGGCTCGTTACTATATCGCCGCCTCTCGTGCGAGGTTTAAGTCCGCAGACCGAAGTATCTCCGACTACATAGGTTTTTGTAAGTGGCCCTCCATACTGCTTACTAGCGCGTTTCCCTCTCCGGTGAATTCATGGCGAACGAACAGGTCTATACAAATTTCCGCCTGCAACTGCCCGATCGCGAGGTGGTGGGCACGCTGGTGGTGCGAGACGGGGCGATCGCCGAGATCCAACCCGGCACAGTCGAGCGCGGCATTAACGGCGAAGGCGAATACTTGCTTCCCGGCCTGATCGAGCTGCACACCGACAATCTGGAACGCTGCATGTCCCCCCGCCCTGGGGTGAAATGGCCGATTGAAGCGGCGGCGGTCTACCACGATCGCGATTTGAGCAGTTCGGGCGTAACGACGGTGTGCGACGCGATCGCGATCGGCGACACGGCTCCCGGTTCGATTCGCATGACCCATTTCGGCCAGATGGTGGACGTGATTCACGACGGCCAAGCAACTGGCAAATTTACGGTCGATCACCGGGTTCACCTGCGCTGCGAACTGGGGTTCGATCGCGTGGCCGAAGT
>JBCBTL010000398.1:0-3573 GCA_039818705.1 Cyanobacteria bacterium J06639_1 | reverse complement strand
GCGCTCAATGTAATCTATAAGCTGGCTTAGACCCATCGCTAGAAGAGCAAGCGAGCCGCGCAGGAACATCCAACTGAGAATGGCAACGAGGCGTAGGGCGCGAATCGCCATGCCGATCGCGAGGGGTAGCAGCACTTCTGCAAACGTAACGATACCTGCTCCGATTGCGGTGAGAACTGCCCAAATCACGTTCTGGAGGCGGTCGGTGAAATCGCGATCGCGAATGGGGGGCACGCGCCGCTCGACGTGATGCCAAGCGTTCTGGCTGGCAGCCCGAGCGCGATCGCCCGCTGATTCGGCTGCCGTTTCCACGCCGTAGGCTGCGCGATCGACGCGATCGAGGACGCGTTGCTGCCAAGGTTGGTCGTAACCGAGCGAGGTGGCACGGGTCTCGATCGCTTGCTGACTGGCTGGCTTAGACTGATGCGTCGAGATCCGCGATCGCGGTTGTTTTGCAGACGCTACGGGCGATTGCGAGACGGGCACGACAGCCATCCGTGCTGGCATATCAGCCCAAGCCTCAGCGATGACGCGAGCAGCAGACTGGCGACCGGAAGCTGTGGAGCTGGGAGATTTCTGGAGCGCCACAGGTGCCGCAGCGCCGGGCACAAGAGCCGCAGCGCCGGGCAGAAGAGTCGTCTGAAGCTGCGTCCGACCCCGTGGAGAAATAAGCACGGGACGAACAGCACGTGCAACGGAACGAACGGGAACGGAGCGACGTACTGGCTTAACGTTGAGCTTCGGCTGAGCGGGCAGCGACTTCAGTACGGTAGCCGCCTGATGCAAAGCGCGATCGCGTTTCGGATTCGCTGACGAGGGCGGTTCGAGTGGGGAAGAAAGCAGCGTCGGCGGAATCGGCAAACCAAGGGACTTCGCAGGTTTGGGCTTGGCGAGTGGGGATGCAGTCGCAGACCGTTGAGACCGACTGGCCTGGGGAAGTGAGGCGGGCGATCGCTGTTCAGCAAAATACTCCCAAGCCGCGCGAATTAAGGCAGTCAGGGAACCCGATGACTTCGCCGCAGAGTTAGAGTCAGAAGACGCGGCGGCAAGATCGGACTTGGGGGATCGAACGCGATCGCGAAGTGTGGCGATCGCCTTGCCGATTGACGTGGCAAGCGGCAGACGATTCAGGCTTGGTTCAGAGGTTGTCAGTTGGGGTCGAGTGCGATCGCGACTCAAAAACTTCAGCACGCCCGGAAGCCGCCAACTCGAACGCCCAATGCGACCCGCCAGCGCCAGTTCGATTTGATGATTCAGGAGCGCTTGTTGAGCGGGACTCAAGCAATTCAGACTGCAATTGCAGTCGTCGATGAGAACGAGATCGCGATCGCTAATTTGACACGCTAGCCCTCGCACGCTCCGTCTCGTTTGAGTTGCAGAAGTCGAACTGGCACGAGTCAAGCCGACATTATTGCGAACAGATTCGGGGGCTTGTAGCGCAGTGCTTCGAGCTGCCTCTAGCGCGTGAGACGGCTTCTGCGTCGGGGCGATCGCCGCTTGCGGGACGTGAATGCGAGCGACGTCGAGAATGCGTTGCACAGAACTATCGAAAGATTCAACGCGATCGCGATCGGTCTTGCCAGCCGTTAGCAACTGAGTAGCAGCAGCGTTTTGAAGCGTTCGTCCCGTCCATCGACTGGCTTGGGAAAGGAGATAGACCGGATGGAGCAACCATTGCACGCCAGTCATGAGACCTGCTTTCGCCCAGCGTACGGCAACCCCAGCTCGACGCTTCCATCGTTGAGTTTGCTCGACCGCAAACGTGACGAATTTACTGCGATAGGGAGAGCCAGTCGGAGCGGGCATGACGGCAACCGGAGAAGTGGGAGAGGAGTACGGGCAGACCTAACACCCGCAATGGTTTCACTATAGGAAAAGGTGGGGGCGATCGCTTGTGTTTGACACCGAATTTGACAGGGCAACGATTGAGAAATCTGATGGATGGGATGCTGTGTTGTAAAGATCTGCATCGGTGGGAAAGCCCTTTAGACTTGAGAGGCGCAGAATTCTTCGCCAGTTATGTCAATACCCACTACACCATCCCCAGATCGCGTCGAACCTCGTCAGGCAGAAATCCACCGCCGCACGGGCGAAACGGACATCACGGTTTCCGTCAATCTCGACGGCAGCGGGCTATATCAAGTGGACACGCAGGTACCGTTTTTAGATCACATGCTGGCGCAGCTTGCGACGCACGGACTGCTCGATCTCAACATCAAAGCGGTGGGCGATATTCACATTGACGATCATCACACTAATGAAGACGTGGGGATCGCACTCGGTCAGTCGTTGCAGAAAGCATTGGGCGATCGCCGGGGCATTCACCGCTTCGGTCACTTTTGGGCACCGCTGGACGAATCGTTAGTGCAAGTGGTGCTGGACTTTTCCGGGCGACCACACCTCAGCTACGGACTGGACATTCCCACCCAGCGCGTTGGCACCTACGACACGCAACTGGTGCGGGAATTCTTCCAAGCCGTCGTCAATCACTCCCACATGACTTTGCATATCCGGCAGTCTGCCGGGATTAACTCGCACCACATCATCGAGTCCACCTTCAAAGCCTTCGCGCGGGCGATGCGGATGGCGATCGCCCCCGATCCCCGTCAACTGGCTCGCATTCCCAGCTCGAAAGGGATGCTGTAGGCACGCTCGTGTATCTGGGCATCGATTTCGGTACGTCTGGGGCAAGAGCGATCGCGATTCGCTCCGCCGAAGCCTCCGAGGTTCTCGCAGACTGCCGCTACGTCTTTCCGTCCGTCCCCGAAACTCAACTAACGGAGTTGTGGCAAGCGGCGCTGTTCGATCTGCTCGATCGCCTTCCCGTTGAAATCCGGGCGCAACTGCAAGCCATCGCCATCAACGGCACGTCTGGGACAGTGCTGAAATGCGATCGCTCCGGTCGGCCTCTCGCCGTGCCTCTGCTCTACAACGACAAACGAGCAGCGGGCTTAGTCTCCGAGTTAAAAGATATTGCTCCGGCGCGATCGCTCGCACTCAGTGCCAGTTCGACATTGGCAAAAGTGCTGTGGCTGACACGCGACGAGGAGAACTTAAGCGATCGCCTCTGTCTCCACCAAGCAGACTGGCTGGCGAGTTTGCTCCACGGTCGTGCGGGAGTGACGGACTATCACAACTGTCTCAAGCTGGGATACGACGTGGCTGCGCTGCGCTATCCCGATTGGATGCTGGACATGGCGATCGCGCCCGTCCTGCCCGAAGTCGTGGCTCCCGGTTCCGATTTGGGCTGCGTGACGCCTGCGATCGCTCGTCAGTTCAGGTTACCTACCAATTGCATCGTGCGGGCAGGAACGACGGACAGCATCGCAGCCTTTTTAGCGAGCGGGGCGAATGAAGTGGGCGATGGCGTGACGTCGTTGGGTTCGACCCTGGCGATTAAGCTGCTAAGTGCCAATCGCGTTGAAGACGCTCGCTACGGAATTTACAGTCATCGGTTTGGCGATCGCTGGTTAGCCGGAGGTGCATCGAATACGGGGGGCGCAGTGCTGAAGCAGTTTTTCAGCGATGTCGAACTGCGCCGGCTGAGTAAGGAGATAGAGGGCGATCGCCCCA
>JBCBTL010000397.1:0-3574 GCA_039818705.1 Cyanobacteria bacterium J06639_1 | reverse complement strand
TTATTTTTGGCCCTGCTTTGGGGGGCGTGCTGGCTGCGATCGCCCTCAAACTTCCGGCGTTTGTGGCGGGGGGGATTGCCCTAGGCAACACGCTGCTGGGCTATTTCACGCTGCCTGAATCGTTGAAAACGCGCCGTGCCGAGCCCATCCGCGCTAGCGACCTCAATCCTATCGAGCAACTCGGCTCGCTGTTTGCCAAGCCACAGCTTCGCTTTTTGCTGATCGGCTATTTCATCTTTTTCCTGTCCTTTACGGGATTTACGAATAACTTTTCCGTGTACGTGCGCGATCGCTTCGCGTGGGGGCCGCCGAACATCGCAGGCATTCTTCTCGTCGTTGGCATCGTATCTAGCATCGTTCAGGGCGGTCTCATACGGAAGCTAGTACCCCGATTTGGCGAGACGCGATTGGCGATCGCGGGACTATCGACCGTGGCGATCGCACTAACACTCGTGGCTCTATCGCCGGTGGGCTGGTACCTCTACGGCATTCAAAGTCTATTCGCACTCGGAGTGGGCATGGCATCCCCGTCTCTACGAGGGGCGATCGCCAATGCCGTCAGCGATACCGAGCAGGGGGCAGCTAGTGGCGGGTCGCAGTCGTTAGGCAGCTTGACGCAAATTCTCGGCCCCTTCTTTGCAGGATTGCTTTATGACAATCTGGGCGCGACCGTGCCGATTTGGATGGGAGCTGGCCTGACTGTCGTAGCGATCGCGGCGATCGCCCAGAATGCGACGAAGTCTAGAACGGCCTCCCCGATCTGACCGGCAATGGGAGCTAACACACAGCACTAGCGGTTAAGCTAATTTCGTTAATTTAGCGGCGGCCTGAACTCCGTCGTTTCCGCTGTCTCGATTTGGCCTTGCGCAGGCGTTTTTGGGCGGGTGTCTCGAAGTGACGAATTCTTCTTAAATCAGAGAAAATCCCTGCCTTAGAAACGGCGCGTTTGAAACGACGCAGTGCCGATTCTATATGTTCGTCGTCGCCCACAAAGACCTGTGCCATTGGTTACGTATCCCACGTCGTGTTGTTTGTTTTGCCCCCTTCAACCTGCAACCCTCAGACAGTATGCAAACAAATCACAGTGTGCAAACAAAGTAGGGAAGGGATAAGTCCCTTCCCATTGGCTCGAAAGAGTCGTTTAGCTAGCGAACCTTCACCGTGCTGAAAGAAGTTGCTCCGCCCGTCGGCCATCTACCATCTTTCGCGGGGCGCTCTTCGTTCTGGGCGAGGTCTTGCCTTATTCACTTTCAAACTGCGACCCATCCACTCTGCTTCATCGAGTGCTTCGATCGCCGCCGTTTCTTCCGCTTCAGACGACATCTCAACAAATCCAAAGCCACGCTTGCGACCCGTTTCACGGTCGGTCGGTAACTGAACTGTTTTGACAGAACCGAACTCTGCAAACACTTCTTTAACGTCATCTTCCGTAGCGTGGTACGAAAGATTACCGACATAAATTGACATTGCTGACCTCTCGAATCAGATAGTGTGTAGAGATTTGGATTCGGAGATCGGGTTAAAACCAGTACAGAGCTGAACCCTATACTCTAGTCTAAGAGCCTGCCACCTATCACTATGCTCCGAACCATTATAGTGCAGCGATCGCAAACGCCAACTCCGACCTTCCGCTGATGAAGGAAGCTGAGTTAAGAGTTTATAAAACTCGTATCTTTTGACAAGTTTAATGTCAGGCTTCGCTGTGTTCGTAACAGCAACGAGTTCGTGATGGCAACGAGTGCTACCTGTCCGCTGATGGGTCAGGGCTTTAGCTTAGACATAGCGATCCTTGCTGCGACAGCATTCTGGGTTGCTAGGGGAGAGCGCCGATGGGTGAGACCGGCACTCAGGCGCGCGCAGGTGGAGTTCCGGAAGCTAGGCCGTGGCGGTGAGGAAGCGATCGTTCACCGCAGCCCAATCGACCACGTTCCACCACGCTTTCAGATAATCGCCACGGCGGTTTTGATAGTTCAGATAGTAGGCGTGCTCCCACACGTCATTGCCCAGTAGCGGTGTTGCCCCCTCCAAGAGAGGACTGTCTTGATTCGGCGTGTTCGTTACCGCTAAGGCTCCGTTTGAATCGACCACCAGCCAAGCCCAACCGCTGCCGAACTGCGTTTTGCCTGCCTGCTCGAATGCAGCTTGGAAACTGGCAAAATCGCCAAACGTCTCGCGGATAGCAGCTGCGATCGCTCCAGTCGGTTCGCCACCGCCGTTGGGAGACAGGCTCGCCCAAAACAGCGTGTGATTAGCGTGGCCGCCGCCGTTGTTGCGCACGGCTGTTTGAATGTCATTCGGCAACTCGTCCAGCTTTTGCAGCAGCTCTTCGACCGGTTGCCCCTCTAAGGCAGGATGTTTGGCGATCGCCGCATTCAAATTTTTGACGTAGCCCGCGTGATGTTTGTCGTGGTGGATCGTCATGGTTTGCCGATCGATGTGGGGTTCGAGCGCGTCGTAAGCATAAGCGAGCGGTGGGACGACGAACTCTGAGGTGGCCGCGCGGACGGGAGCCGAGGACATCCACAGGGTACCGAGAGCGATCGCGAAGGTGAGGACGATTCGCACTGCGATGTGGTTGAGCTGGCGAGCAAGAAAGGTCATGGATGGAAGTTGATGCGTCGAATCTGTTCTACCGCGATTCCGAACGCGATCGCACGTTCCTGAAGTTCGATCTTCCGCGATGAAATCTGAGAGGTGCACTGCTAGAGATGAAAATCAGCAACTTTGCGCCACTCTTTTTGCAAGTAGGGCGGAACTCTGAGAATCGTGTCAGCCCCGGATGCGAGAGGGAGCGCGATTCGGAGCGCGCGATCGCTGGGTAGAGATTGCGCGAGTTCGGTGATGTCGAACTGACCTACATTCGGTAACTCGGGGGCATCTGCTGCAAGGCGACCCATGTCCTGGGGGGCATAGACGGGCGAGCTTGGATCGAGTTTGACCGTCAGAGGACGCTCGCGGTCGAACGCTACGACATCGGGATAGCCTACCAGCCGCAGCAACAAGCGATCGCTTCCCGATTCGCGCACGCGTTTGAAGACGATCGCTTGCCAACTGTGTCGGTCTAAATCTTGAAATGCGTGACGCGACCGCACCAGAGTAACGTCCGGCGGTTCCTGCGTTTGGACGAAGAATGCTCGTGCGGTCGGGGCGCTGCACCCCCACGCGATCGCGAGAACGCACAGGGCGATCGCGACGCGCATCCAGGCGCGATGCCTGCGCACATCGAGCGCGGGCGATATCAGTTCTTTTAGAGGCACCAGTTTTAGAGGCACCAGTTTTAGAGGCACCAGTTTCAGGGGGACTAGGCTTGGAAACAACATCGGGGTGCGTTCGTACTTAAGTGGATGCTGTATGGTGAGCGCGGCGACGCAGTTGACCGCAAGCTGCATCGCGATCGAGGCCGCGCGACTGCCGCAAACTGACGGTGACGCGGCGCTCCTTGAGGGTATCCATAAATCCCTGCACGCGGTCATCGTCGGGGCGACGGTAGTCGGCTTCGTCGATGGGATTGTAGAGCATCAAATTGACGTGGCACTGAAATCCTCGGGTCAGCTCGGCAAGCTGGTGGGCGTGG
>JBCBTL010000396.1:0-3586 GCA_039818705.1 Cyanobacteria bacterium J06639_1 | reverse complement strand
TAAAGTATCAAATTTCAAAGGCTTGAATTTCAAAGTGAAGACTGGAAAGCTGGTACGCGATCGCGCGTGCCAGTTTTTTTAGCGATTCAGGCTCGAACTGGAGTTTTTGGGTTGCCGCAAGATGGATGAGGCGGCAGAACGAAGGAGGCTAGTATCGTGGCAGTTTGAGAGGCGATCGCCGTGTTTGCATTGGTGCCGGGAAGTTCTCGTCAGCGGGAGATTGCAGAAGTTCTGCTCCGAAACGGGTGGGACTACATGCGGCGACTGATTTCTAGCGGTTCCACCGACGAACCGGAACTGCCCCCGCCCGAAGTGCTGCGCAATATTTTGGTGGAGTTGGGGCCGGTTTTCGTGAAGCTGGGGCAACTGCTCAGCACCCGCCCCGATTTAGTGCCGCCATCCTACATTCGCGCCCTCAGCGATCTGCAAACCAACGTCCCGGCGGTGGACTGGGCTGAGGTGGAGGTGCTGTTGCGCAAGCAGCTCGACGTACCGCTCGAAGAAGCGTTTCAGCACGTCGAACACCAGGCGATCGCGGCGGGGTCGATCGCTCAGACCCACAAGGCCGTACTGGCCGACGGTCGCCAGGTAGCTTTGAAAGTGCAGCGACCGGGCATTCAGCGGGTGGTCGATCGCGATATCGGGTTGCTGAAGGCGATCGCGGGACTGGTGGCAAGCACGGAATTCGGCAAGTACTACGACGTGGAATCGCTGGCGGAGGAATTCAGCCTCGCGCTGCGCGCCGAACTCGATTTCACGCAGGAAGCCAACTACACCGAGCGGCTACAGAAAAATCTATCGGCGAGTCAGTGGTTCGAGGCAACTCGCGTGGTCGTCCCGCAGGTGATGTGGGAGCACACGTCGGAACGCCTGTTGGTGTTGGAGTGGTTAGAAGGAGTACCGCTGCTGAAGGGACTGTCCGAACGCGACAGCAGTCCGGAGGCAGAGGCAGAGCGCAAGGCCATTACGACACTCTTATTTCGCGCCTTTTTCCAGCAGTTTTTGATAGACGGGTTCTTCCACGCCGACCCACACCCCGGCAATTTGTTTTATTTGGGGGAAGGGCGGGTTGCCATTTTAGATTGCGGCATGATGGGCAGCCTCGACCCGCGCACTCGTGGCATTGTTACGGAATTGGTGATCGCGATTGCCAAGTCAGACGCGCAGCGCTGCACGCAGTTAACCATGCAAATTGCCGAACCGATTAAACCCGTCAACTTGATGCAGCTCGAAAGCGAATACGAGCGCTTGTTGCAGCGATATTACAATTTGAGCCTGTCTCAAATTGATGCTAGCGAAGCCTTTTTTGAGGTGCTACAGGCTGCGCGCCGCAATAACTTGCGCTGGCCTGGGAATATCGGTCTGTTCGCGAAATCTCTAGCGAATTTGGAAGGGGCTGGACGGCAATTCAATCCAACCGTCAACGTTCTGGACGAAGTCCGGCCTTTGATGACCGATTTGTTCCAAAAGCAGCTCGTCGGCGACGATCCCTTACAAGCCCTACTGCAAACGGCTTTAGAGTTCAAAAATTTATCGCTAGAATCGCCACGGCAGTTTAGTTTCCTGCTCAATCGCCTCAGTTTTGAGACGCTGAAGTTCAATATGACGCTGCGAGATTTAGACACGCTGCGGCGCAGTTTGGATGATTCGGCCAATCGATTGTCTTACAGCATTGTGGTGGGTTCTTTGGTGATTGGAGCTGCGATCTTATCTTCAGGAGAGCAATCCTTTCAGGTGTATTGGCTCAGCAACGTTTTGTTCGCTGCGGCCAGTTTGCTGGGGCTGTGGTTGGTGTTGAGTATCTTGCGATCGGGTCGACTGCGCTGAATGCACTTTCGACCTCGATCGCATTCTCATCAAGCGCATCCGAGGAAGCTAGTTCTAGCTTCTCGGGTGCGGGCGATCGCCTTACGAGAACTTCGTTAACAAGCCTAAAAGCGCGATCGATCTCGGCGTTAGCAGCGTGCGACGATAAGCATCCGCAGCTTTCTTGATGGCTTCTGACTGAGTGGGATAGGGGTGAATCGAACCTGCCATTTTGCTCAATCCCACGCCGCCGATCATAGCCGTGGTGATTTCGCTAATCATTTCACCCGCATGACTCGCTACAATCGTCGCGCCCAAGATCTTATCCGAGTCGGGCTTGTAGTGTATTTTGACAAATCCTTCGGTCTCTCCATCAGCTAGAGCGCGATCCAAGTCTTCAAAATCAACTTTGATCGTACTGATTTCAATGCCTTGAGCCTCAGCTTCGTGTTCGTAGATACCAACGTGAGCAATTTCAGGATCGGTAAAGGTTGCCCAAGGCATAACCAAATCGCTGAGCTTGTATTTCCCAAATCCAAATGGTGAGAACAGAGTATTTTTGAGGACGATCCGAGCCGCCGCGTCAGCCGCATGAGTGAACTTCCAGTTCATGCAGATATCGCCTGCGGCATAAATTTTCGGGTTAGTAGTTTGCAGATTGTCGTTGACAATCACGCCTTTGCGAGTGTCGTATTCTACGCCGACGGCCTCTAAATTGAGACCTTCGACATTGGGAGCGCGTCCAGCTCCGACTAGAATTTCATCGACCGTGACGAATTCTTCTTCGCCATCGCGATCGAACACCAGAACTTTCCCCTGAGAGGATTTGAAAGCTTTCTTTAACTTGCAGCCCAAAACCAGCTGGATGCCCTCTTCTTGCAAAACCTCCTGAACGATTTCAGCAGCGTCAGCATCTTCTTTGTTGAGAAGGTGACCGCCTCGGTGCAATAGCGTCACGTCCGACCCCAGGCGCTGGAACGCCTGAGCCAGTTCGCACCCGATGGGGCCACCGCCAATCACAGCCAAACTCTTGGGACGTTCGGTCAGCGAAAAAACCGTTTCGTTGGTGAGATAGCCGACATCTTCAATTCCTTCGATGCGGGGTCGAACCGCTCTCGCGCCCGTTGTGATGACCGCTTTTTTGAATCGCAGCGTTTGGCCGCCCACTTCCAACGTGTCTGGCCCCGTAAAGCGCGCGGAACCCAAATACATATCTACGCCAACATCCGCAGCAGCTTTGGCAGAATCGATGGGACTGATGGTGGCGCGCACTTCCCGCATCCGTTCCATAACGCGGGCGAAATTAATCTCGACAGACTCGGGAGACTTGACACCGTAGCGATCGCTATCGCGCATTTGCGCCGCTACGCGACCGGAGCGAATCAAACATTTGGACGGCACGCACCCGACGTTCAAACAGTCTCCACCCATTAAATGCCGTTCGATGAGCGCAACCTTCAGGCCGACTCCCAGACCTGCCGCCCCTTTCGCCGTCACCAGTCCAGCCGTTCCCGCCCCGATCGCGATCAAGTCGTAAGTATCGGTCGGGGTGGGGTTGACCCAGTCAGGAGGGTGAACGTTGGCCACGAGCCGGACGTTGTTATCGTCCATCGGCGCAACGGTCACGGGTTCGCGGGTGGCCTGGGTCATGAATCCTTCCTCCGTCAAGGGTGAGATGCGTTGGGTTCTCTCTGCTATCGTTGCAGCCCAAAACCGAAGTTACGTGAACGGAACATTAAAGTTCTCCAAGGGAGGACTAAGAAGTTGTCTGCCAAGTGCT
>JBCBTL010000395.1:0-3588 GCA_039818705.1 Cyanobacteria bacterium J06639_1 | reverse complement strand
TTTCCCCTCCCCGACCGCTGCATGGGAGTGGCGTTCGACAACATCACGGATCGCAAGCGTTCCGAACGCCTATTACTCGCCCAAAAGCAAATTTTGGAGGCGATCGCCACCGGGAACGAGCTGGATGACGTGCTGCGGGCGGTGGTAGACGCGATCGAGTCGCAAGTACCGGAGTCGATGGGGTCGCTGCTGCTGTACGAGGCGGAAAGTCACACTCTGCGGCGCAAAATGACCCCCAACGTGCCCGATGAATTCGCTCGCGCCCTCGATGGTTTGCCCGTGGGCGCGGCAGGGGGCGCGTGCGGCATGGCGGTGTACGAGCTGAAGCCCGTCATCGTGGAGGATTTCGCCACCGATCCGCTCTGTCGGGATTTCGTGGAAATGGCCTCCCGCAACGGCATTCGCGCCTGTTGGTCGTATCCCATCATCAGCCGCGATCGCCGCGCGTTGGGATCGCTGGCCGTGTACAGTCCCGCACCGCGATCGCCCGACCCTCATCACCTGCAACTACTCTCGGCGCTGACGCAGCTAGCGGCGATCGCGCTGGATCGACAGCAAAGCGAGCGCGAACTAGCCCGCAGCGAGCGTCTCTACCGCACCGTGGTGAACCGGGTGCAAGAGGTGATTTTCCGCACGGATCGCTATGGCAATCTGACGTTTCTCAATCCCGCTTGGCAAGAGATCGTCGGCTATCCCATCGATACGAGCCTGAACCGTCCGATTTGGGAGCTGGTGTACGAAAGTGATCGCTCGGCCTGTCGCGCGGCATTCGAGGCGATCGCGGGGGGAGAGCTGGACGAAGTGCAAATCGAATTTCGGGTGATGAAGCCAGATAACTCCTTTTGCTGGCTAGAAATGGACATTCAAGCCAGCCGCAGTGGAAGCGATCGCTTTATCGGCACGCTGGGGACGCTGTTCGACGTGACCGAGCGCAAGCAGTCGGAGGCAACGCTGCAAGCGCGGGCGGACGAACTCGTGTCGATCAATACGATGCTGCTGCAAACCACGAGTCTGCTGGAGCAGCGCAATCGCGAACTGGATCAGTTTGCCTACGTGACTTCTCACGACTTGAAAGCACCACTGCGGGCGATCGCGAATCTTTCCCAGTGGCTCGAAGAAGATTTAGACGAGTATCTCGACGACGACACCCGCCACCAGATGGACTTGATGCGGGGGCGCGTGCAGCGGATGGAGGGATTGATTAACGGACTGCTTCAATATTCGCGGGCGGGCAGAACGGCGGCTCCGGTGGAAACGGTAGAGACGAACGAGCTACTGCACGAGATTATCGATTTAGTAGCTCCCGCGAGTGAATTTCGCTTCGAGCTTCCCGAACGCCCCCTCACGCTTCAGGTAGAACGACTGCCGCTCCAGCAGGTGTTGAGCAATTTAATCACCAACGCCATCAAGCACCACGACCGGACGGACGGGTGCGTGCGGATTGAAGCTCGCGATCGCGGGGATGGCTTTTACGAGTTTCGCGTAGGCGACGACGGGCCGGGAATTGCGCCCGACTATTTCGAGAAGATATTCACGATTTTTCAAACCCTGACCGCGCGAGACAAAGCTGAAAATACCGGCATCGGCCTCTCGATCGTGAAAAAGCTGGTGGAAAGCAAAGGCGGAGCGATCGCGGTCAGTTCCGAACTCGGTCGCGGAGCAACATTTACGTTCACCTGGCCGCATCAACCTGCGGAGAAAGACGCAGACCGAGGCTTACTACCCGAACCTCTACCAGGGGGAAGAGGGATTGGGGGTGTCAATTCTGCTACAAATATCTCAGTAGAAGATTGTCGCTCCTACGGTCGGGTCTGACGTGTGAGTTGGGGAGTGGCGATCGCCGCTTGCACCATTCAAACGCATCGCTGGAGCCGAGCCGTGGACGATCGGATTATCAACATTTTGCTGGTGGAAGATGACGAGGTGGACGTGATGAACGTTCGGCGCGCCTTCAAACGCGGCAAAGTGAGCAATCCGCTTTACACGGCTGAAAACGGAGTCGAAGCGCTCGCAATTTTACGCCACGAAAACGGGCGAGATTTTCCTGAAGATCGTCGCCTCATTTTGCTCGATTTGAACATGCCGAAAATGGGCGGTATCGAGTTTTTGCGGGAGCTGCGCTCGGATGACAATCTGAAGCATTTACCCGTGATCGTCTTGACCACTTCCGATGAAGATCGCGATCGCGTGGAAGCCTATAAATTAAACGTAGCCGGATACATTCTCAAACCCGTCACCTTCGTCAACTTTGCTGACGTAATGGCAACGTTGAACAAATACTGGATGCTCTGCGAAATGCCATGACCGCGACCCGCTCCGCTAGACTGCAACCCACCTCTGTCGCCCCCGTTTCTGTTCCTGAAACGACGTGGCGGATTTTGGTGGTGGACGACGACGAAGTCGATCGCATGTCGGTGCGGCGGGCGCTCAGGAAGGTGCAAGTTCCCGTCACCTGCGAAGAGGCCGACACCTGCGCGACGGCGATCGCCAAACTCCAGCAAGATCGCTACGACTGCGTGCTGCTAGACTACGGCCTCCCCGATCGCAGCGGCTTAGAACTCGTGACGGCCCTGCGTCAGTCCGGCATCGACGCGCCCACGATCGTGCTGACGGGACAGGGGGACGAACAGATAGCGGTCGAGCTCATGAAAGCGGGCGCGTCCGATTATTTAGCCAAATCGCGCATCACCGCCGAGCTGCTCGAAACCCTCATTCGCAACGCCATTCGCGTGCGCGGTGCGGAGCGCGCCGCCGCCCTCGCCAATCAACAGCTTCAAGAGAGTCACCAGCTTTTGATGGAGCAATACCGCGAGCTAGAGCTACAGCGCCAGCACATCCAAATGCAAAACCTCCAGCTCGTCGAAGCCTCGCGGCTCAAATCTGAATTTCTCTCTACCATGTCCCACGAGCTGCGCACCCCCCTCAACGCCATCATCGGGTTTTCGCAGCTCCTTTTGCGACAGTCTGGCCGTGGCCTCAACGACGAGCAATCCGACATGATTCAGCGGATGCTCAACAACGGCAAAAACCTGTTGGGATTGCTGAATGAAGTTCTCGACTATTCCAAAATCGAAGCCGATCGCCTCGAACTCCAACCCCAACCCTTCAACCTCGATTTATTCGTCACCGAAACCGCTTGCGAACTGCGATCGCTTGCCGACGAAAAATCCCTCGATCTAACCCTCGATTTACAGCTCGATCGCCCCGAAGTCGTGAATGATAAAAAGCGGCTGCGCCAAGTGTTAGTGAACTTACTCTCCAACGCGATCAAGTTCACCGATGCCGGACGAGTCAGCATCATCGCCCGCAACCTCGAAGACGATCGCATTTCAATCCAAGTCACCGATACGGGCATCGGCATTCCTCAAGAGGCGATCGCCCACATCTTCGACGCCTTTCGCCAAGTGGATCAATCCTCTACCCGCCGCTTTCAGGGCACGGGCTTGGGACTGGCGATCGCCCACTCGCTAGTAGACATGATGCATGGCGACATTTCGGTCGAAAGTCGAGTTGGTAGCGGCAGCACGTTTGCCGTCGTCGTTCCCCGCTGCGTGGGCTGATCTGATAAACGGCGATCGCCCGAACGAG
>JBCBTL010000394.1:0-3593 GCA_039818705.1 Cyanobacteria bacterium J06639_1 | reverse complement strand
TCGATCGCTTTCGAGCTGACGAACACCTTAAACGTGTCGATGCCACTGGCATAGCCCTCGGGAGCCTGAACCTCGATTAAGTAGACCGGGCCAGCTCCCACCGTGACGGTTTCATTGGGCTTGACGCGGGCGGAAAACTCCGCCTTGTAGGGGTAGACCATGCTGGCGCTCTGGCTGCGACCGTCGAGTGCCAAAACGTACAGATATAGCGGGTCGGGAGCGCTGTGGGTAAACGCGATCGCTAAATTTTGACCGGCTTGCATGACGAGTTCGCCCGCTTCATTCGCAGCCAGCGGCTCGGCTTCAGGGGTCACGCCCAACTTGGCCGGTTCGAGCAGGCGGACGAACTGCACGTCGATCGCGCTGGGGACATACGACTGAGGAGCCTCTAGCGCGAGTAGGCGATTGTAAATCGCGAGATGCTCGACAATGCCCTGCACTTTCCGAGGTAGCGAAGTCGATCGCTTGGTGGGAATGCGGAATGCTGCTAGCGCCCCCGCGCTGTCGGCTCGGTAGAACTTAAATACGGAGTTATCTCGGGCTTCAACCCGTAGCTGAGACGAGTCCGGCTCGCTTGCCATATCCACTAGCGGAGACGACGCGATCGCCTCTTCAAAGTCAGACCGTTGCAGACTGTTATTGTCGAACGCCTCGCCCGAGAGGGCGACACCCCAACGGGACAACGCAACATCCTGCTCCGTCATGGCCGCAATATTCCTTTACAGTCAAAACTCCTTTACTACTGTAAAGGCTCGTGGGACGGCTCGCGCACGCTCAGGCTGTCGATCGCGAGCGAGGCTGTCTGCAATGGCGACATTGCCAAACGCGCTCGATGTGCCAGCCTCGCGGCGACGAGGCCATCCCGATACTGGGCTTCAGGCCGCGCGACTGGCAGCGGCGAGCAATGCCACCACAATCGTTTGCAAATCTTCGACCACGAAGGGCTTCGTCACGTAGGCATCTGCCCCCTGTTTCGTCCCCCAGTAGCGATCGACCTCTTCCCCTTTGCTCGTACACATGACCACGGGAATGTTGGCATAGCGATCGCTGCTTTTCAGCCAGCGACACAGCTCGTAGCCGTTCATCTCTGGCATGATCACGTCGGTCACGATGAGATCGGGACGAGCCGACGCGATCGCGCGCTGGGCTTCGAGTCCATTTTCAGCTTCGATGGCAATCCAGCCGTTGTGTTTGAGCTGGCGGGAAATCATTTCTCGGATGACGCGACTGTCATCAACGATCAAAATAGTCTTCACGGTTGTACCTCACACCCTCTGCGAAGCCGACTCGTTACGGCTACACCCCCGCAGGCGCGCATCGAACCACCCGGCCTCTAACGCCCTATCATGCCGCAGATTTTTCCGGGAGGCTCGTGACTCTCTGAGGTCTCTCCGTCAGGCTCGAACGCGGCAGGACGCGGACGAGCGATCGCCTGTGGGGAAAGGCTGCGGTCGAGCCGATGCGGGCACGATGCGGTTTTGCTCGAAAATGCGTCTGACCTTCTGGCCTTGTTCCACTTCATCCCAATCTCGCTGCGCTCGCGGTTTGAGGTAAAGAACGTTGTCGCGGCGCGGCTTGGCGGGAGTGCTGGCGCGATCGACGTGCGGGGTTTGCCCCGTCTCCGGCGTGGCTGCACCCGGCGAGACTGCACCCGGTGAGACTGCACCCGGCAAGTCTCGCAACCGAATTGCACCAACCCAGACCCCTAAATCTTGTGGGGCTTCACCCGCGCTCGCAACTGGCGGGAGGGCTTGTGGAGCGCGATCGCGGCTGCTCTGCTGATGGCGCTGCCACATCCGCGCAAACGGCTGAATTAGCTGCAATCCCCAAATCTCTACTCGTAATGCCATGACTTCAGAGCCTCCGAAACGAACTGAGCTGCGAACCGGGCAAAAGATGTGTTCTGAGCAGTTGTGTTTTGAGGAGTTTGCCTGCGGGCATTCAGGCGCTGATAACGCCCGCCCATTCTGCTTCGTGCAGAGAGGTCAACGCCTCGACACGACTTGACTATATTCAACGCAGTTAACTATTTATAGATAGTACTTCACTAAATTACCTACAGCTTTCGTGGCTGTCAACCTAAATTTGGCATATCATTGAGCCATCTTCACTCCGAAGGCACAACGTATGGCAAGCGATCGCCTTTCTTCGCCGACTCCCGCTCGGGCTGTGCGGAATGAGTCTTCCCCCGTTCAGACGTTTGCGCAGCGTTTGACCCTCGCACTCGGGAGTGAGTCCGTTCACGCGTTCAGTCGGCGGGCAGGTATTAGCAACACGGCTCTGCGCAGCTACTTGAAAGGGTCAATTCCCGGCATCGATAAGGCGATGCGCATTGCCGCCACCGCCGAGGTGAACTTGCTGTGGTTGATTGCGGGAGAGGGCGAACCGTATCCCGATGAATCGAGGCTGGACGAGCCGAACGGAGAGTTAACTTATATCCCTCTCATTGACGTATCCGTGTCGGCAGGTCTCGGCGTGCTGGCTCGCGAAGCGACGATCGAACACGCGATCGCCTTTAACGCTCAATGGCTGCGCGGCAAAATTGATTGCAATCCCGAAAATCTCAGCATTGTCACCGTCCATGGCGACAGCATGTATCCCACCTTGCAGGATGGGGATTTAATTTTGGTGGACAGTCAAGTGTCAGAACCGCGAGACGACATCTACGTCTTTCAGATGGAAGGCGAGCTGCTGGTCAAGCGCTTGCAGCGACTGCCGGGAGGACTGTTAAGCGTGATCAGCGACAATCCCAGGTTTCCCCCCTTTACCGTGAACCCCAGCGATCCTAGTTTGAACGTGTCCGTGGTCGGGCGCTATCGCGGTCATTTGTCATTTGCCTGAGGTGTCATTTGCCTGAGGGCGATCGCCTGATAGAACCCGATGTCAGCACTGAATGCAGGCTCAGCTCGGCAGGGTCAGAAGGGCAAAAACTGGGCTGATATCGTTGCTGTAGCGTGTAGGCTCGACATTGCATCGCAGTGATAGCGAACCTCACTGACAGGTCACCCTCTTTGAGGCTTCCCCATGAACGGACGGGCATTCTTCATGCTGGCTGCACTCACGGGGGGGGCGTTCGTCCCTGTTCAAATTGCACTCAACACGCTACTGCGCCGCTACGTCAGCGAATCGATGCAGGTCACGTTGATTTCCTACTCGGTTGGGACCTTGACTTCGTTGGTGCTGTGTTGGGTCGCCCGATATCCTTTGCCTGCCGCCTCTGCGCTCAGTCAAACCACTTGGTGGATGTGGATGGGAGGCATGTTGGGCACGATGTACGTTTGGTCTACCATTGCCGCCACCCCTCAAATCGGAGCCGTGCTGGCGCTGGCGCTGGCGATCGCCGGACAAATGATTGCCGCACTTGTTTTGGATCATTACGGGGCGCTGGGCCTACCGAAATATGCAGCCAGTCCGATGCGAATTGCAGGTGCCGTTTTGGTGGTGTTAGGGGTGGCCGCGATCGCGTCTGCAAAGCGCTAAGGATACTATCCGAGCCCCTTTACTCGTCACGAAGTTGGGATGCATGACACCGTTGAGATGTACTCGGTTCAGAGGCTGGCGGGTTGGCCTACGTGACGGGTGCGATCGCCTGA
>JBCBTL010000393.1:0-3595 GCA_039818705.1 Cyanobacteria bacterium J06639_1 | reverse complement strand
CTTTTTCGAGGGTTTGCATGCCCAACTTACCGCCAGTTTGAATGGCGGAGTAGATTTGTGAAGTCTTGCCTTCGCGAATTAGGTTGGCGATCGCCGGAGTCACGATCATCAGCTCCTGAGCGAGGCAGCGACCGAATTCTCCGGGTTTGGGGTTGAGGCGCGGTACCAAACACTGGGCAAACACGGCCACCAACGAGTTCGAGAGCTGAACGCGCACCTGCATTTGCTGACCGGGCGGGAAAACATCCACCATCCTGTCAACAGTTTGTGCTGCGGATGACGTGTGCAGCGTCGCAAAGACCAAGTGACCCGTTTCAGCCGCGGTAATGGCAAGCTGAATCGTTTCCAAATCTCGAAGTTCCCCCACCAGGATGACATCGGGGTCTTCCCGCATCGCAGCTTTGAGGGCATTGGCAAAGCTGCGCGTGTCTTCGCCGAGCTGACGCTGGTGAATCACACTCTGGACGGGAGCATAAACATATTCGATCGGATCCTCGACCGTGAGGATGTGTTCGGCTCGATTCTGGTTGATGTAATTGATCATTGAAGCCAGCGTAGTTGACTTCCCCGACCCCGTTGGCCCTGTCACGAGCACGAGTCCGCGAGGTCGGTTGGCAGTCTCTTTCACGACGGCTGGCAGTCCCAAAAGATCGATATCAGGAATTTCAGCCGCCAACGCTCGCAACGCAGCAGCGTAGGTACCGCGATCTTTGTAAACGTTGACGCGAAAACGTCCGATGCCACGCACGCCATAGGAACAGTCCAGCTCCCAATTCTGCTCCAAAGATTTGCGCTGATTGTTATTCAACATGCTGAAGATGAGCCGCTGGACTTCCTCTGGCTTTAGAGGCTCGTGTTCAGTTGCTTGTAAATGGCCGCTCACGCGAATGTAGGGAGGCAAGCCAGCGGAAAGGTGCAGATCCGAACCACCCATTTGGACAGTGAGTTCGAGCAAATCTTCGATCATCATGGTCGGACGGTCTCCATGCAGAGTGTTCTGACGAGAATAGCCATCGGATGGCTTGGAGGCAGGGTATCGAGCTAGGGCAAACTCAGAAGCGTGGAGTCAAACAGTAAGGACAGTCCATCCAGTCGAGATGCAACTCAGCTCCACAGTTCTGGCACGCTGAAGTGCTCTTGCTGCGCTGCTTGAGCTCGCTTTCCAATCCCTGGTCGGTCAACGTCACTCGGCTAACCTCTTCGAGAGTGGTGAGACCTTGCTTAACCAGTTCCAGGCTGTAGGCTAGCAGCGTTTTCATGCCAGATTCGACCGCAGCTTCCTTAATGGCTTCGGTGGGGGCTTCTTTATTAATGAGATCGCCGATGTCGTCGTTCATCCGCATGAACTCGTACACGCCGACACGCCCCTTGTATCCCACACCGCCACATTTCGGACAAATAGGCTGATTCATGGCTTTCCGCTGTTCGATCTCTTTGGGAGTCAGCGTATTGGGCTTGAAGAAAGTGACCTCATCGCCCCCGCCTGAAGCCACCAAGCCGTAGTGCCCCAGCTCTTCGGGAGTGGGATGGTAGGGGATTCTGCATTCACTGCATACGCGCCGCATGAGACGTTGCGCCAGGACTCCGAGCAGAGAACTGGAGATCATGAAGGGTTCAACGCCCATTTCAGTTAAGCGCGCGATCGCTCCCGGTGCGTCATTCGTGTGCAGGGTTGTGAGCACTAAGTGACCCGTAAGAGATGCCTCAATGGCCGTCTTCGCCGTTTCCATGTCGCGAGTCTCACCCACCAGAATGACATCCGGATCTTGCCGCAGAAACGCACGCAGGATCTTGGCGAAGTCCATGCCCTTTTCGCGAATCACCTGAACCTGGGTGATGCCCGGCAGAGAGTACTCGATCGGATCTTCTGCCGTACTGATGTTGATGTCTGGATCGTTTCGCTCGGACAATGCCGAGTACAGAGTGGTGGTTTTCCCCGACCCGGTTGGCCCCGTTACGAGAATCAAGCCGAACGGCCTAGCCACCATCTCTTTGACGCCATTGAGCGTGCCCGGATCGGTGATGAGCTTGTCAAGCCCCAGTTGAGTAGCGGAGTTATCCAGGATTCGCAAAACGATTTTTTCGCCGTAGCGACTGGGTAACGTGCTGACCCGGAAATCCACCTTGCGACCTTTGAAGACCCGTCGGATTCTCCCATCTTGAGGCATACGGCGTTCGGCAATGTCGAGGTCGGAGATGATTTTGAAGCGAGCGGTTAAAGCTGGGATGATCTTGAGGGGGAGGTCGTCGAATGCCTGCTGCAGGACACCGTCTTTACGAAACCGAATGCGCAGGTGGGTTTCCTGCGGTTCGATGTGAATGTCTGACGTGCCCTCTTGCAGAGCTTTCACCAAGATCTGGTTGGCCAGCTTAATAACGGGAGCATCTTCTGCAGAGCGTGCCTGTTGCTCCAGGGAGACACCTGACCCAGCCTCTTCGTCGGGGCCATCTTCGAGCCCTTCGAGATCGAGATCGTCAATTTTGCCGGTGACGACGACTTCTTGAGAGGCGACGGCTTTTTGCGAGATCGCTTCTGCCTGAATGTCCAGACACTTAGCGGTGAGGCTTTGTAAGTCGCTCGGGGTGATGACGAGCCGTTTGAGGTTGAGCCCCTGCGATTGCACGCGTCGGTTTAGATCGTCCAAGGCTCGCAGGTTTTCAGGCTCGACCATTGCGACGGAGACAATGCTGTCTTCTTGACGGACGGGCAGCAGGCGATAACGACTGCAAATATCGATCGGAATGAGTTCTTCTAGAAGTTGGGTAACTTGGTCGATGTTGACCGGATCGAGTTCGATATCTAAGGTCGGGAGGCCGTGCAGGATTTTAAGTTCGAACAGCTCCTGCCGTTTGTAAAGCCTTTGCAGCTCAGGTGGCAGAGTATTTCCTGTCAGCTCTTCGATGACAACAGCCAAAGATTTGCCGGTTTCGCGATGAGTCTCGAATGCTGCCTGTAGCTGAGCGTCGCTGGCAACACCCATTTGAACGAGTTTGCGCCCGAATGGGGAAATACTAGTCTGACTAACTACGAGAGCTCGGCGATTGGAGGAGGTCTGAGTCATACGAAGCTAGGGGTAGAGCTGAGAGTATTGTGCCCAACTTCATATTAGATGGCGACAGGGACACAAAAATTCGTCCTAACCGGTTGACCTTTTGCAACGGGCAGTCTGGTCTGAAAGGACGAGTTTTCACGGAGGAAGCTCTGAAGCCTTCGGTTTTGAGCGTTATCGCAAAGAGCGGTTGAGGAGAATCGCGTTCTCGTGCGCGTAAGTCGCTGACGGTGGGGGAGAGGGTAACAGTTGAGATCGCTCGGTCTGGGTTGCGATGGAACTTGCTTTCGGGCGTGTATTGGCAGCGGTGGCTTTCCAGTACCAACTGGAGGAGGGCATCAGCGTCAAGCAAATGGCAGCAACGAAACAGAGATAGACCGTACAGGCGATCGCCCACCGTAGTGCGACCCCCTTGGACTTGGGGGGGTGAGCATCTGCGGAAGGGAGCTGCGACTCTTTCACGGGTATCGTCCTGAAAAGTTTGGGTGTCCGTACGGTTGAGACTCGTACTGCTGAAAACAGGTATCAAATTAGTCTGTCGGACA
>JBCBTL010000392.1:0-3598 GCA_039818705.1 Cyanobacteria bacterium J06639_1 | reverse complement strand
ACAGCGACGTGAAGTTGCACGACAACGCATCAACAACGGCGACTTGACCTTGTCGTCGCGATCGCTCTCAAAGCTCAACCAACCCTAACGCCCGAATCCCTTCTTTCCGCCCCCTTTCTTCGAGCGCTTCTTCTTATTCCGAGGCGAAGACTTCCCGCGCCATCCCGGCCCCCCTGCTGCTGGTGCTGGCGCGCGACCGCCGCCCATCCCTGGAAATCCCCCCATGCCAGGCATTCCACCCATGCCCGGAAATCCGCCGCCGCTCATGCTGCGCATCATGTCGCGCATCCGCTGAAAGTCGCTGACTAGCTTACTGACATCATTAAGCGTATACCCCGACCCCGCTGCAATCCTGCGTTTGCGACTGACGCTGCGAGCAAGTAATTCGGGATTGCGCCGCTCCTCCCGCGTCATCGAGTTAATCATCGCCTCAGAACGGGCGAGCTGATCTTGCCCTTTCTGCAATTGCTCGTCCGACAGCTTATTCATGCCAGGAATCATCTTCATCAGGCCGCCCAGCGACCCCATCCCCTTAATCAAGCGCATCTGCTTGAGAAAGTCGGTGAAGTCGAACTGTGCCGTCATCATCTTCTCGGTCATCGCCTGAGCGTCCGAGATATCGATTTCCTCCTGAGCTTTCTCGACCAGCGAGAGGATATCCCCCATGCCCAGGATGCGCGAGGCCATGCGCTCGGGATAGAAAGGGTCGAGGGCTTCTACCTTTTCACCCACGCCGATGAACTTAATTGGCTGTCCCGAAATTGCCCGCACCGAAAGCGCCGCCCCACCGCGCGTATCGCCGTCCAATTTGGTGAGAATGGCACCCGTGATGCCGAGGCGATCGTGAAACTCGCGTGTCAGGTTTGCCGCTTCTTGGCCGGTCATCGCATCGACGACCAGCAAAACTTCGTGGGGATTGACGGCGGCTTTGATGTTTTCAATCTCCGCCATCATGTCCGCGTCGATTTGCAGGCGGCCTGCCGTGTCGATGATGACGTAGTCGAAGTTCTCTTCGCGCGCTTTTGCTAAACCCTGCCGCGCAATTTCAACCGGATCGGTTTTACCCAGGTCGAACACTGGGATTTCGATCTGTTCGCCCAAGGTTTTGAGCTGGTCGATCGCCGCCGGACGGTAGATATCTCCAGCTACCAAAAGCGTTTTCGCATCTTTCTTTTTGAGATGGAGCGCGAGCTTGGCCGAAGCCGTCGTTTTACCCGTTCCTTGCAAGCCTGCCATCAAAATGGCAGTCGGGCCATCTCCTTCAGGAGCTTCGTTTAGGGGCGCGTTGGCTTCCCCCATCACCTTGACCAGCTCGTCATTGACGATTTTGATAAATTGCTGGTCGGGGGACACCCCCATAATCACGTCGGCACCGAGGGCAGCCTCGCGCACGTCCTCCACGAACGTTTTGACCACCTGCAAATTGACATCGGCTTCGAGCAGCGCTCGCCGCACGTCTCGCAATGCCTCCTGCACGTTGGACTCGGTAATCCGATCCTGACCGCGCAGTTTTTTCCAGGCCGATTCAAAGCGTTCCGCGAGAGCGTCAAACATGGTGGGTAGACAACAGATACGTGAGTAGGAGTCAAAACGGCAGCGATCGCCCGCAAGCTACTAGCAGCTCCAGCGATTTGCCGTCCTATCAGGATAACGTCTGGCGCGTATCGGGCTGAGGAGGGACGTGCTTGGGATACGGGCTTTCTCAGATATGTTGCCAGCGGATGAAGAGGCTAGGCTTGGGGAAAGCGGCGGTGGAGTAAAGCCGATGGGTGCAACGCTGGCGAAATGGACGGTAGCCGACTACCACCGAATGATTGACAGTCAGGTGTTGGGCGATCGCAAAGTGGAACTTTTAGCTGGAGATATTGTGGAAATGGCTCCCGAAAGGCCCATCCACGCCTCAACGAATCGCAAGTGTTTGCGATATTTGCAGTCGCTGTTCGGCGATCGCGCAGAAGTTTTACCGCCCGGCCCGATCGATCTCAGCGAAGTGAACTCAGAACCCGAACCGGATATTGCTGTCGTCATTCCACCTCTGGAGCGCTATGACGACCATCACCCAAAGCCCGACGAAATCTATTTACTCATCGAAATTTCAAACACGACGCTCGACTACGACCTTAACGAGAAAGCCCGAGCGTATGCCGCAGCAGGTATTCGCGACTATTGGGTGGTTGACGTGCGATCGCGCCGAGTGTGGATTCACCGACAACCTGACGGCGCTCGATACGGCACGGTGGAAGCAGTTAGCAACGGCACGATCTTTCCCCTTACGTTCCCAGACCTAAAGATTTCAGTAGAATATTTGCTGAACTAAGTGCGATCGACAAACACATGTTTGACTTTATGACTCGGTTTGACTTTGCTGCGCTTGGCAAGCTCATGCTTGCCGAGCTATTGATAGGCGTAATTATCAGCACAACTGGAAAATACATAGTTCTGTTGAATGCCTCTCGCTCGGATACAGCCCAGATTATTTCGACATCCGAGTACTCGTCCATCCGCTATGGTGAAGACCTTCCGCGAGGTTCGTTCGATATCTTCAAGCTACCGCCAACTTTCGTCATCGTTCGCACGCTGAGCGACGAAGTCAAACGCGAAGACTTTTACACCTTCTTAGGATCTTCGGTTAGCGTCTGGTACCGAGACGGAGTTTACAAAGGAACTAGCAGCAACGCTCTATCAGCACCCGTCTACTTATGCACGGTTCTCATTCCTTTTGGGCTATGTGTTCTCGCGTTTGTGGGCAACGTGTTTCCTGACTTAGGATTACCGCTGCTAATATCCGCGTTAATTTGGATGTTCTCGGCGTTCTTTCTCGTTCCTATTCTTCTGCTTCCCCTCAACGTCGAAATGATTATCGTTTGAGGGGAAATACTATCGAGAGATCGCCAATGGTTTTACTTTCGCTACGACAGATCGTGTAGAAACAACGTGGCGGTTCAACCCGAGTTGCTTCGCGTCGAGGCCGAGTGCGAGGCCGACTAGTTGAGGCAAGTGCAAGACGGGGAGACTGAGGGACTTACCGATCGCGCTTTCCACCTCGGGCTGGCGCGAGTCGAGATTGAGGTGGCAGAGGGGGCAGGGGGTAACCATGCAGTCAGCTCCAGCGGCGATCGCCTCTTCGATATGCTTGCCCGCGAGCTGGAAGGATTGGTCGGGAGCGTAACTCGCGATCGGCCAACCACAACACTGCGTCCGCCCGCGATACCAAACTGGCGTCGCTCCCAAGGTCTCGAAGAGGGTCTCCATCGATTTGGGATTGTGGGGGTCGTCTACGGGATTGTTGGACTGGGCGCGGAGGAGATAGCAGCCGTAAAATGCCGCGCATTTAAGGCCAGAGAGCGAGTTGCGCACGCGATCGCGAATCGCCTCCAGGCCGTAATCTTTCACCAATACCCAGAGCAAGTGCCGCACGTCTCCTGTGCCCTGATAGGGATGCTTGCAGCCCCCCTGCTTGCAGGTGTCGTTGACCTGATGGAAGTAGGCAGGGTCTTCAGTTTTGGCGGTTTTGAGTTTTTCATTCACGCGACCCAGCACCCCCTGGCACGTGCTGCAATGGGTCATCAGCGGCAGTTGCAGCGCTTCGGCTAGCGCT
>JBCBTL010000391.1:0-3606 GCA_039818705.1 Cyanobacteria bacterium J06639_1 | reverse complement strand
GAAGCAACTCGGCTCTATCTTGAAGAACTTCTAATGCCAGAAACGTCGCCGAAATTTGTGACGAGCATTGACGTAAACTATGCCCAAATGGCTTCAATTTTTCGACCGCGAGGTCGTTCTCACGCTCGAAAACTGGGCTTCAAACTGAATTGTTTGAGTGCTTTTGAAATGCAATTCTATAGTGATTCTAATTAAGAATGAGATGCCGAAGATTCGAGTGGGAGGCGCTCTAGAGTCGATTCCTGTCGCAGAATTAACGAGAATCACTATAGAGTGCGAGCCGACGGAAAAGCGATCGCGCGTTCGCCGTAGTTTGTCTCGCCAAATCTGCCACTGAAATCCCACGCAATTCAGCTAAGTATTCCGCGACGTGAGCCACCCGTGCAGGTTCGTTGCGCTTGCCGCGATAGGGGACGGGGGCGAGGAAGGGACAGTCGGTTTCGACTAAGAGGCGATCGCTTGGCACGATCGCCGCAGACTCTTTGACGGTCTTGGCATTCTTAAACGTGACGATACCGCTGAAACTGATGTAGAACCCCAAATCCACGAACCACTGGGTTTCTTCTGCCGTACCGCTCCAGCAGTGCATCACGGCGCGCGTGCCTTCCGCTTCCCTCAGCATGTCTCGCGCAGCAGCGGCGGCATTGCGGCAGTGAATGATTAACGGAAGATCGAGTTCGCGAGCGATCGCAATTTGCGTTCCGAACGCCTCGCGCTGAATCGGTTCGTTATCCGCTTTGAAAAAATCCAGCCCGGTTTCGCCAATTGCAACCGTGCGTTGATCGGAGCGGGCTTTATCGCGGATTTCAGCCGCCATCTCGGCTGTCCAATCGTCGGCATCTAGGGGGTGGAGACCGACGGAGATGAAGACTTCGGGGAAGCGGTCGGCGATCGCCTGAAGCTGCTCGAATTCAGAAGGTTTGACGCACGAATGAACGAGCTGGACGATGCCCGCTTCGCGCCAGCGTTGGGCAACCTCGTCCAGCTCGTCGTCGTAGCAGTCGAAATTGAGGTGAACGTGGCTGTCGATTAGCTGGATGTCCGGGTCGGTCGTGGGGGCGATCGCAGTCATGACAAACCTCGTTCGGGGGGAATGAGCGAGTGTTGAGTGAGTGCTAAGACTCGGCTTTGGCGGTCTCAGCTTGTTTCAGCGTCCGAGCCAGGCGAGCCTTGCGACGAGCAGCAGTGTTGCGGTGCAAAATGCCCTTTCCGGCGGCTTTGTCGATTTTGCTGAAGGCGGCAGACATGCTGGTCTGCACCTGCTCTAAGGTGACATCCTCTGCACCCGCAGCATATGCGTCAGCTTGCGTGAAGAATTTCTTCATCAGCGTCTTGATCGTGGACTTCGCGGACTTATTGCGAAGACGGTTGCGCTCGGCGATCGCGACGCGCTTGATCGCAGATTTGATCTGGGGCATGGATCTTAGAGTCGAATACAGCAGCCTCTAAGTGTATCATTAAGTTCTTCTGGATTCCAATGGCGCTCCGTCTCTCATCTGTTTGCCCCCACTACGGCCTAGCTCCGATGAAGCACTCTCTTTCCGTCCTCGTGCAGGATCAACCCGGCGTTCTCAGTCGCATTGCGGGCATGTTCGCTCGACGCGGTTTCAACATCGACAGTCTCACCGTCGGCCCCACCGAAAAAACGGGTGTCTCGCGCATCATCATGGTGATCCCCTGCGAGGAACACGACATCGAGCAAATCGCCAAGCAGCTCTACAAGCTGATCGACGTGCTCAAGGTGCAGGACATCACCCACACCCCTTGCGTCCAGCGGGAACTGATGCTGATCAAGCTCAACGCTACGGCTACGACACGCTCGGAGATCATGGACATGGCGCAGATGTTCCGCGCTCGCATCGTGGACGTAGCTGAAGAATCTCTAACGCTTGAGGTGACGGGCGATCCCGGCAAAATGGTGGCGATCGTGAAAATGCTCTCATCCTTCGGCATTCGCGAAATTGCTCGCACGGGTCTCGTTGCTACTACGCGCGAGTCGGGCGTGAATACGGAATTCCTGCGCAATCAGCCCGCGCGGGCGGTGATGTAGAAAACCACTTTCATATCTGTGAGGAGGCGATCGTGATTCGTGCGGCTGAGAGTTCGGATGCGGTGGCGATCGCGTCCATCTACAACCACTACATCGAAAACACCGTCATCACGTTTGAAGAACCCCCCGTTTCGGCGGCAGACATCGCCGCGAGAATTGAGAAGGTCAAACGCTTCGATCTTCCCTGGCTCGTCTCGGAGGAGAACGGCAGAGTGGTTGGCTATGCCTACGCCACTCGCTGGAAAGAGCGTATTGCCTATCGCCATTCCGCCGAAGTCACCATTTATTTGGCTTCCGATTGCCTTTCAAATGGATTGGGGACGCAGCTCTATCGTGCTTTATTCGACGAAATTCGAATCAATATTCACGTTCTGGTTGGTATCATCACGCTTCCCAATCCAGCCAGCGTCGCGATTCACGAAAAGTTTGGCATGAAAAAAGTCGCTCACTTCAAAGAAGTTGGCTACAAGTTCGATCGCTGGCTCGACGTAGGGTGTTGGCAAAAAATTCTTACTTGAATTCGCGATCGCCCTACCCCTTCGCCCAATCCTGAGGCTTCAAAAAGACCTCGTACAGCTCGGCTTCCTGGGTTCCAGGTTCGGGACTGTAGTTATACTCCCAGCGGACTAGCGGAGGGAGCGACATCAAAATGGATTCCGTGCGGCCTTTGGTTTGCAAGCCGAAAACTGTGCCGCGATCGTAGACCAAGTTAAATTCCACGTAGCGACCGCGCCGATAAAGCTGGAACTGACGCTCGCGATCGCCCCACTCCGTATCCTTGCGCTTCTCCACAATCGGCAAGTAAGCAGGCAAAAAGGAAGCACCGCAGTCTTTGGAAAAGGCGAAGATTTCATCCCACGTGCGATCGCCTACTTCTAACTTTTCGGGGTCGGTCAAATTCTCGGGGTCTGACCCTTTGATGTGGCAGAGATGGCCGGGGCGCTCGTCTTGATAGTCGAAGAAAATACCGCCCACCCCTCGGGATTCGTCGCGGTGGGGCAGATAGAAATAGCGATCGCACCAGTATTTGAAGGCGGGGTAGTAGTTGGGATTGTGGCGATCGCAGGTTTCTTTGAGAGTCGTGTGAAAGTGAGTCGCGTCTTCGTGGAAGGGGTAGTAGGGGGTTAAGTCGATACCGCCGCCAAACCACCACACGGGGCCAGCCTCGAAATAGCGGTAATTCAGGTGGACGGTGGGAATGTAAGGACTGCGCGGATGTAGCACCATCGACGTGCCCGTGGCGTAGAAGCTATGTCCGGCCACTTCGGGGCGCTGCTTCAAAATCGAGGGGGGGAGCTTGTTTCCCGTAACTTCAGAGAAATTCACGCCGCCCTGCTCGAAAATCGCGCCTTCGCGCATGACTCGCGATCGCCCGCCGCCCCCTTCTGCCCGCTCCCAGGCATCTTCGACGAATTTGCCGCTACCGTCAGCGGCCTCCAGCCCCGTGCAAATGTCGTCCTGAAGAGTCTTAAATAACTGACTGACGCGCTCGCGGGTGCTGGGCTGGGCGGAAACGGTCATAGCGTGATGTCGTGAACTTTGCCTTACCAAGGTAC